>JAFGJZ010000061.1 GCA_016928815.1 Spirochaetota bacterium | reverse complement strand
TAATATCTTCAGTTCTGGTTTTATCAGTTTTCGTATTTTCATCCTGTTCCAGAAAAGATAAAAAACAGGTTGTAATCAAGGGGTCAACAACTGTACTGCCGATCGCACAGAAAGCTGCCGAAAAATATTCTCTAATTGACAGATCAGTGTCTATTTCAATTTCAGGATCAGGTTCAGGAGACGGAATAAAATCAATAATTGAGGGCACATGTGATATTGCAAATTCATCAAGAGATCTTAAAGACAAGGAAAAAGAAAACATTAAATCTGCGGGAAAAAACATCAAAGGAATTGTTATTGCACTTGATATGATACTTCCTGTGGTACATCCTTCAAATCCCGTTAAGGAACTCACAATAGACCAGCTTAAAGCAATCTACAAAGGTGAAATAATAAACTGGAAAGTATTAGGCGGTAAAGATGAGAATATTGTAGTAATCTCCCGTGATACATCTTCAGGAACATATGAAGTATGGGATGAAAAAATCATGAAAAAGGAAAAAGTAATGCCGGGTGCTCTTCTGCAGGCTTCAAATGGAGCAATAGTATCAGCTGTGTCTGCAAATGAAAAGGCTATAGGGTACATAGGTTTCGGTTATCTTAATGATTCGATAAAAGCGGTAAATGTTGACGGTGTCGAACCAACGCTTGAAAACGGCAAAAGTAAAAAATATCCTGTTTCAAGAGATCTGTTCATGTTTATAAATGAAGATACACTGTCACCTGAAGCAAAGAAATTTATTGATTTTATTAAAAGCAGTGAAGGACAGAGTCTCGTAACAGCTGCAGGTTTTATTGCGATATAAAAGACTTCCTGAAAATAATCCGCACGCTGCCGGATGGTACTGTAAGTATCATCCGGTTTTTTTTAAAAAAAGATAAAATCAAAGCTGAAAACATATAAGCATATTTCATAATAACTGAAATTACTGTTACAGAAGATAAAGCATCTGTCCATGTTGACTATCCGATAGAAGGTGTTTCCGGATCCATAAATTTCATTAAAACAGAGAAGGATGGTTTGAAAAAGGTTCAGCTATTTATGAATAAATATATTAACTGAACATTACCAGGGAACTTCTCTCATAGTTATTACAGAGAAAATATATAATTGTCATTAATATACAGGTCTATTTCAGCATTCGATATGGACTTTCTTTTTAGTGCAGTCAGCAATGATTGCAATGTCTATTATAGGGATATCTCATGAACTTAGTGGGGATACATTCTACCGTTATAATAAACATAGAGATTAAAAATATAACGGAACATGCAATTGATCTTTATAGATTTCCAAGGAAAAAAAATGTCACAATCCGGAAATCAAATTACTGTCTTATTGCATCTTATGCAATTATCAGTGAAATACGAATGCCGCATAAAGCCCAAAATTCAGAATTCACAGTATATAAGTCATTTACAAAATAAAAGATAGCTTGTACTTGACTCTTTTCCGTAATGTGTATATATTTAATATAAGATGTGTATGGAGATTCTAATGAGGACAAATATTGAACTTGATGACAAACTTGTTAAAGAGGCAATGGTAATCAGCGGTGTCAGTACTAAAAAGGGCATCATTGATTTGGCACTTCATGAATATGTAAAAGCAGCCAACCGGAAAAAGATTCTGAAATATAAAGGTTCGAAAATCTGGGAAGGTGATCTGAATAAAATGAGAACTGATTAATGACTCAACTTATTGCTGATACATCTGTATGGATTGATTTTTTTAACCGTTCAAATTCAACATCTGAAACAGAATTACTTTTTCATGCAATCAGAAATAATTTTAATGTCTGTATATGCCCTGTAATTTATCAGGAAATACTACAAGGGATTAAGGAGGATAAAATCTACAGGGATATCAAACAGATTCTGAATAATTTTACAATACTGAACATAAAGATTATAAATGTAACGGAACATGCCATTGATCTTTATAGATTTCTAAGGAAAAAAGGTGTCACAATCCGGAAATCAAATGACTGTCTTATTGCATCTTATGCAATCTTATGTGATATACCTGTTCTGCATAAAGATTGTGATTTTGATAAAATTGAAAAATTCACTAAATTAAAGATATTCCGGAAGTAACCGTTTAACTTTTAAAACAACAAATGCTTGACAGATAGAATTTTAATAATATAATTTAAATCTGTATTCAGGAGAATTTAATGAATAATAAAATGCTGCTGGAAATTATGAATAAACTTCTGGAAAAAAACTTCAGCGATCTCTTTGTTAAAACAATACTATTCGGTTCCCGTACTGATGGAACTGCACGTGAATATTCAGATTACGATGTACTTGTTATAGTAAATAAAACTGTTAACTGGGAAATTAAGGATTCAATCCGTTCAGTGCTCTATGATTTGAATATTGAACTTGATATTTTATTATCTGTTCAGGTAATATCAGAACCTGAACTGGAAACAATCGCAGGTAAACAGTCTTTTATCAGGAATGCTATTGAGACCGGGATAGCTGTTTGACAATTGATTCAACTGACCGTATCAGTTTGATAAAACACAGACTCAAAAGAGCAGAAGAAACACATTCCGAATCTCAATTGCTGTTTGATAATAACATGTTTACTGCAGCTGTAAACCGTATTTATTACAGCATGTTCTATTCCTTAAGTGCACTTGCAATTTCAAAAGGATTACAGACAGGAAAACATGCACAACTAATAGGCTGGTTTAATAAAGAATATATCAAATCCGGTATAATTGCTCCCAGGTTTTCAAAGATATTATCACAGGCATTTGACAAACGCATGTTTGGAGATTATGCTGATATACCTGAATTCACTAAAAACGAAGTTGAAAAAATGATATCAGAATGCAAATAGTTTAATAAAATGATTCAAACACACATTAATTTGAAAAATTGAATTTATTGTATTAAAACCCCTCCGTGATCTCCGTGTACTCCGTGAGAAATCAAAATAAGTCACTCACACAGAGAGCACAGAGGACACAGAGAAAAGATGTTTCTTTCATTAAAACTTCTCCGTGATCACCGTGAACTCCGTGTGAAACCCTAAAAGTTCCTCACACAGAGAAAAGATTGTTTTTATGATTGATTTCCTGTAGTGATTCCTCAAACTATGCATGAAATTGATAGGTATATCGTATGAATGAAAATGAACTTGCAGAAATTATTATAGGAGCAGCAATAGAAGTACATTCAATTCTTGGACCGGGATTACTGGAGTCAGCATATGAAAAGGCTTTAATATTCGAACTTAATGCAGGCGGTTTATTAATTGAATCACAGAAAATAATCCCAATACAATATAAAGAGTTGCTGATTAATGAAGGTTTCCGTTCAGATATTATAGTGAATGATATAATTATTTTAGAATTAAAATCTGTTAAAGCAATAGAATCAGTCCACTGTAAACAATTATTAATGTATTTAAAACTTACAAATAAAAAACTCGGGTTGTTGATTAATTTCAATGAAGTTTTATTAAAGAATGGAATTAAAAGAATCATAAACGGTTCAATTTAAGCTCTGAATGAAAAACCCGAAAAGTTTCTCTCACAGAGGACACAGAGAAAAGATGCTTCTTTCATCTAAACTTCTCTGTGAGCTCCGTGTACTCCGTGTGAAACCCTAAAAGTTCCTCACACAGAGAGCACAGAGGGCATAGAGAAAAGATGTCGCTTTCATCAAAACTTCTCCGTGGGCTCCGTGTACTCCGTGTGAAAAAAAAAGTTCTTCACATAGAGAGCACAGAGGACACAGAGAAAAGATGCCGCTGTCAATAAAACCCCTCTGTGATCTCCGTGTACTCCGTGAGAAATCAAAAAAAGTCATCCTAACCGGATTTTTAAATTTAACTTCATATCTTTTCCTCATAAATTAAACTTGACTCAAAGTTTGAATAGTATATATTTCAGGCTGAAATGATAATTCCGGAAAACTAAAAACAGAAATTATGGATAGAATATCACCAGAGCACCGAAGCTGGAACATGAGCTGCATAAAAGGGAAGGACACCAAACCGGAACTAAAAGTAAGGTCTCTGCTTCACAGAATGGGGTACAGATTCAGATTAAACGGTTTTTTTGAAAATAATTATAAAGCGATATAACTATAATGAAAACAGGTATTTATGAGCAAATTATTAACCAATTAATAGAAACATATCTAAATGATAGTAATTATAAAATAGACACAGAGAAACTTAATGAAAATGAATCCCCAAAGATACTTTCACAATACATAGCAAAAATAATTGAGACAGGATTAAACAATCTTAATGATACTGGATATGATATATATGAACAGATAAAATTGTGCAATAAAATAATAGAAATTATTGCAATTGCTACTAATCATGAAGATTTAAGAAGCAAATCTATTGCTAAAATGTTGACTCCCGCGACAAAATAAATAGAATTCCCGTGAATTTTTAGAATGAAAAAGCAGTGAATAGTGAGTATATTCCCGCTGTAT
>JAFGJZ010000060.1 GCA_016928815.1 Spirochaetota bacterium | reverse complement strand
TAATCTTACTTCAAAAGATATTAAACTTTAATTTCTTGAAATCTTATCATATTTGTGGTGGAATTACCCGTTAGTTTGACGCTTACGGTTTACTTCATGAAGGAAGTAAATATAAAACTGCAATTAAAAAGGCAGTTTTATATCCTCCATTAAGGAATTTTTTTACCTATTTTAAAAAAATTTTCACATTTATCTTCTTTTTATCGTTATGTAATAAAGGAGATATCTTATGTATTCAACAACTTTAAACATCAGACTGGATGTATATAGGCAACTGAAGCAGCTGTCCTTAGAA
This sequence comes from Spirochaetota bacterium, assembly GCA_016928815.1. Taxonomy (GTDB): domain Bacteria; phylum Spirochaetota; class UBA4802; order UBA4802; family JAFGJZ01; genus JAFGJZ01. Next base: position 17,883 of record JAFGJZ010000060.1, on the reverse strand, counting down.
TATGAAATTTCAATTACAGGTCTTATCCAGAAAATTCTTAAACAAACCGGTAAAAACCTCAAAATAGAATTTAAAAGAAATGAATCTACGCACTATCAGGAGAAACAGCCTGAAAAATCCAATTGGAAATGTTTCCACATTGTATTTCCCGATGAAGAGTTTAATCAGAATTTACAATTTAGATACAATTACAGAATCAGTCTCAGTAAACTGCTTTTTATTGGTTTTGTTTTATTTTTAGATAAAGTGCTGTTAAAATTAGCAACTAAGGAGAAAATCACTAAGTCTCAATATAATTATACAGCAAATATTATTATATACTGGCATTTAATAAAAAAAGAGCTGGAAATTTTTATTTTAAGACCAAAAAAACCGAAATCCTGAGCCTCTCAATTGATTTCGTACTTATACTGTATTCGTTTTTCACTCACAGTGAACTTTTTTTGAACCATCCACTCATCAGTCGTTTTCATATTACAGAGATATGCCCTGAAAAGCATATCTCTTTTAATTTTTAATTATTATTTACAGTCTGTCTTATCTGATAAAATTAGTTCTTACACGTTCCTCTTTCACCGGAAATTCTATTCCGCTATTCTTTCCGGCTTCGATACACTTCAGCAGCCATGCCATGTTCTGTCCGAGAACTCTTACTGTCTGCATTCCTTCAAGATCTTTTTTAACTTCTTCCGGAGAAGTTCCATGAACCATTGTCCAGTATTGTGAAGTAACCAATGGCATTTGAGAAATTGTAAAATATTTATTCAGTTGATCAAGGGAAGCTGTGGTCCCGGCTCTTCTTGCTGAAACTATCGCAGCTCCTGGTTTATAAGCAAAAAACTTTCCTGCATAAAACATTCTGTCAAGAAAAGATACAAGAGATCCGTTGGCGGAAGCGTAATATACAGGTGATCCGATAATAAATCCGTCACATGTTTTTGATTTTTCAAGAACATCATTTACCGCATCATCCGTAAAAACACATTTATTTGAACCGTCATAACATTTTCCGCAACCGTTACATCCTATTACAGGTTTACCCCCGATATGTACTAACTCTGTTTCAATTCCGCACTTTTCAAGTTCACGGCTGACTTCATTCAGTGCGGTATAAGTACATCCTTTTGCATGCGGACTTCCGTTTATTAATAATACTTTCATTTTATTTACCTCAATTTAAATTTTTAAATAAATCATATTCGAATACGCATTATTCAAACTAATACCTTAATTAAAAGTAGGTCAAATATAATTTTTAGGTAAATGTTTTTAGTCTGGCAGCAGTATTTTCATATTGGAAATGATTCTTTCCATTGCTGAAAGAAAATAATCAATATCTTTCCGTTCAATTGTCAATGCCGGATCAATACGGAAAATTTCATAACCTGGACGTTTTACAAGAATGATGTTATTTTTAAGAAGTTCTCTGTTTATTTTTTCTGCATATGAAAAGGAAGTATTGTTTTCAAATTCAACTGCAATCATCAGGCCTTTTCCGCGAACCTCGCTGATGATGCCGTATTTTTCCTTCATCTTATTTAATGCAGATCTTATCAGGTCTCCGTCCTGCCTGCATTTCAACAGTAAATTATTTTCTTCAATTACATCAATAACTTCACAGGCAACCGCGGCTCCGAGCGGATCATTCTGGTGCGACTGTCCGTAATGAAACACATTAAGATCCAGTCTCCTGAGAACTTTTTCCGAAATTACAGCGCAGCTGACCGGATATCCGTTTCCAAGACCCTTGCCTATTGCGGCAATGTCCGGTATGAAACCATAATGATTATATCCGAACCATTCACCGGTTCTTGCCATACCGGTTGTAATTTCATTTCCAATAATTAATCCTCCGGCACTACGGACTTTATCAGCAATGCTGCGTATCAGGTCCAAAGGAGGGAAACGGACAAGCCCTGATGAACTGCCCGGTTCAAATACAAATGCTGCTATTTTATCAAACGGGATGTCTTCAATCCGGTCATTATTTATCCAGTCAAATGCAATCCATTCCTCCGGATTTCGCTGCCCTGAAATTCCATATGCTGAAAGATAACTGTCCTTCATTGTAAGAAAATACGGCCTGTCTGAAAAACTGTTAACAGCTTTTACTGAAAATTCCACAGCCTCACTGCCTGAATTAAGGAAAACGCACCTGCCCTCATTAATTCCCGTAATTCCGAGAAGACGAACGGCTGCCTTTTCAACAGCCGGATTCAGGTAGCAGTATCCCGTATGCATGATTTTTCCGGACTGCTCTTTTATAATTTCAGTAATCCGCGGATTACTATGCCCGATAGAGGTACACCAGACTCCTGATTCAAGATCAAGATATATGTTTCCGGAAGAATCATGAAGTGTGCAGTTTTCAGCCCGGATGATATCCGGATATTTTAATTCATGACCTGTCGATATAAGTATGTTTTTCATTGTACACTCTTTTTCCTATGAGCCTATTTTTGCACATTCGCCAGAAAATTATTCAGAAAACTTTCAAAACCAATGCCGTATATTTTTTCAAACACTTCATCATGATCATAATCAGTAAAAAGACTGTTCATATACTGATGGAATTTATCCATGCCATACTCTGTAATAAGAAAATCGACAATACACGCGAATTCCGAATACATGAATGCAATTCTGTTTTTTGTTTTAATTTCTATGCTGTCCTCTTTCCGGGTTTTATACAGATACGGTGGAAAATAATCACCGCTTTTAATTATTTCATATGTTTCCTTTTTGCCGGGATACCAGGAAGTTCCCATCTGGTTTGTACTGTAGACGGCAATTCCCTCCATTAACCACTGAGGATAACGGTATGCAGCGATATAACTCATGTTTTCATATAACAGAACATGCGAGAGTTCATGCTTTATGTATATTTCAAGTGAGATGGTTCCGGCTCGTGATTCATCTACCGCCCATGGCGCAACAACAAGACGTCCGTTTGGATAAGCATAAAATCTTGCTTTGGTCATATTTCTTCTTAAATACATGTTTTTATCTGAATAGATATATATTTCCGGTTTTTTCAGAAATTTAAGCCTATGGAATGATTCAACAGCTTCAGTATATTTATCAATTTCATCATAATCGGTAAACTTACTGCCTTTTTGAATATAGACGACTGAGTTTGTTAATTCATGTTTATCAAATCCGGCCGCTACCGGTGAAAGAAAGGATAATTTCCCGAAAAGCAATGTATAAACAAAACCAGTTATTAAAACAATTAAAGTCACTGTTAAAAACTTTCTATTAGACATGGCTGTACCTCTATTTTATTTTGATTAGATACATAAGACTATCATGGATTTTGCAACAATTATTTGCTGAAAATATTGATTTCTTAGATTCACCCTAAGAGAATTTCCGCTTAATTATTATATTACCGGAACCGATCCGGCATTTCATTTAGGATACTGCCTATTGTTTGTTATACACTAAACTCAATTATAAATTTCGTTCCGCCTCCCCGTTCAATATGTACACTTCCATTAATCTGCTCAATAATCATTTTAACAAGATTAAGACCGAATCCGGTTGAATTTCCAAAATCAATATTTTCAGGAATACCGACACCGTTATCCTGCACTACAACAACAATATTATTCCCGGTTTTAGAAACGGAAATTCCAATAACACCGTCATCCCTGCCGGCAAATGCATACTTCATCATGTTTGTCAGAAGTTCGTTTATAATTATGCCCAGCGGAGTAAGCTTGTTAACATTCAGGATAAAATCCTCTACATCCGTGGAAATTTTTATTTTCTCGCTTTCCGGAAAGCCTGCAACAATTTTTTCTGCTAACGGAACAATATATTCCGTAACAGAAAGCTCACGGTAATTATCACAGCTATACAGCCGGTCATACAGCAAAATCATGCTCTGAACGCGGGCCTCAGCATCCATAAGAGATGATGCAGCAGCCGTATTTTTCTCTGCTGCTATCTGCAAAGTCAGCAGTCCGCGGATTGTATTCATGTTGTTTTTAATACGATGATGTACTTCATTCAGAAGCAGTTCCTTTTCAGCCAATAATTTTTTAATTTCATCTTCTGCTGATTTACGGACTGTTATATCTTTCACAAATCCGAGATATCGTTTATCCGATAGTTTAACCGCATCAACCGACCACCATTTTATTTCTCCGCTCTTATGAATGAACTTCATCTCCCCCTTGGAAATCCCTATTTCTTTCAATGTTTTAAAATGCGTAATACCTAAATCTGCAGTTTCTTCAGCCAGTAAATCACGTATTGATCTGCTGAGCAATTCCTGCCGCGAATAACCCGTAATTTTTTCCGCTGCAGGATTTACATCAATATAATAACCGTTATCATCCGCAACAAAAATCCCGTCAGGAGAATTTTCTATGTAACTCCTGAATTTTTTTTCACTTTCCCTGATAGACATCTCCGCATTCTTCAATCGGCGATTCCAGTTCTGCAGCACTGTCAGTAAAACCAGCAAAAACACTATGACTATAACCGTGCTGATTACTTCCGCTTTATACTGGCTCCAGAGAGTTAACGGACGGTTTTTAAAAACACTCTCAGATGGAAGGGTGGATATATCCAAATCATTTTTTTTAAGCTGATGCCAGTCAAACATCGGTATATAATCTGGCAGGATAAGCGTTGTCTCTTCAGAAAGAGAAATTTTACCGTTTAATATATCAAGAGCAAACCTTCCTGCCTGCTCGCCGATCACCTTGCTGTTTAACACCGAACCGCCGATAATTCCATTAACGATAAAAACATCCAGCACTCCGAAAACCGGAACATTAGCCATTTCTGCAATATCAACCGCAACCTCTACAGGAATGAAAGAACGGCCTGTTTTGTCAAAAAAATACGGGGCGTAAATTATGATACTATCCTGCGGAAGTACTGAAATCCGCTGACACATTTCCTCATATGAAAGATCTTCCGTGTACTCAAATTCCAGTCTTCCTTCCCATTGTTTAAAATCCATTTTTGCACCGGGAAGATACGGAAGAAATTCATCACGCACGCCGGCCACTACAACTACTCTTTTAGTTGCGGGAAAAAGCTTAAGTGCATATCTCAAAGTACCGGCGGAATCAAGCTTCCATGGAATTACGGCCTTATTGCGGTTAATTTTTCCTGTATGTATTTCCTTAATCCCGGAAGGCATAATGGCGGCAAGAACCGATGCAGACTGCTTAAAAGTACTTCCCTCATTTTCCAGAAAATCAGCAGCCGGTTTTGTTATTGTAATTATAAGATCAATTTCAACATTATTATACTTTTTTGCCAGCAATAATGCGAGTTCATTCCTGAATCTGGATGTAGAAAAACGAAACAGATCAAGATGTTCAATATATATGTCATCTATACTGAATGAATTTTTTTTCAGAATTTCAAGTATACCGGAGATAACCTGATCAGGAATCGGTAAACCCTGCTGATGACTGTTTAAAATAAGAACATGCTTCCTTTTAACTTCTTTATCCGGTCGGGAGGATTCAGTGCAAAACCCAGTTTCAGAAGCATGTGAAAATACAAAGCTTATTAAAAAAATAAATGTAATTATTCTTTTCATCTTAAGTCAGACAATAATCCTATAATTTAACTGATAAAAATCTTTCACTAAAAATAGTAATCCGGAAAGCAAGACAGCTTTTTTTCCGGGAAATAAACTGAATATTTTTTACATTGTAAAAACATATCGATGATCAATAACTGCTCATGCCTGTATTTCCGGAAATTAATAATATATCCTTGATATTAAAACTATATTTTACTAAAGTTCATGGTAAAGATCAAGCAATATATAATGTTCTTAAAGATAAAATAAACGGCATTAAAACTAGCAGAAAGTAAATTTCATTAATGAGGAAATTAAATAAATTAACTATAAGGGTTCATTTTTTTCTTGAAATTTCAGAATTTATTTAAACAGTAATGAAATCATAACAATTTATTTAACCTGAAAAGGAGCAAATAACATGGAAACTGTTTTTTCCCTCAGTGAACTTAAAGAAAATATTGAACTGCTGAAGATTAAAGCGGATAAACCCTGTACATTTGAAAACAGTTCACCCTCGATTATAAGTCTGCTGGAAGATGAATTGAGAATCCTTCCGCTTTTTAATAACGTCAGCACGGCTGAAATCGGGCCACAGAAATCCATGTTCGAAAGCTACATACAGAATGACTATCTGCCCTTATTAAGTAAATGCAAAGCTGACCTTTTTAACAGCCTTCTGAATTATGAGCCGAAAAAAGACCTCATTCCTTTCATCAGTACATTTATGGACTATATGCAGGATTTCAGCAGAGCATATCAGTTCAAAGAAGAAGTCAAACTGCTGCTGATATCAGTACTGCAGGAGGATAATTTTGATTATTTTAAAAATCTGATCGCAACCGGAAATGAAAATGATTTTTTAAAAGCACTTAATCATATAAATCAGCTGCAGCTTAAATCACGTATTCTCAATTCTATAGAAAACATTTCTGAAATAATTGAAAAGTTTGTTTCCGGATCAATTGATTTATATCATAAATCCGGAGCATCATCACCTGTATTTCAATTCATTCAGAATTATTCTCCGTATGTAAATCCTGACCTTTTTATTCCGTTTCAGGAAATTATTTCAGACTTCTTTTCAAAGGACATTGATATTACAGAAAGAAAAAATGAATTTATTCTTTTTTCTATCTCAACCATACCGGAAGAAATAATCAGTAAATTTGATTTCGGCACTGTTTCGAAAATGATTCCTGGAATAATCAAAACGGCGGAAACAATCATTTCCGGGGATGACTTTAATAATTTCGATTTAATGAGCAGAATTATTAAAAAATTTGCACCAAAAGATAAAACTGCAAAAGCACTGCTTAAAAAACTGAAACAGTAAAATTTTCGCTGTAGGCAGCATTACATGAAAAAACAGGCAGGAAATAATATATCATGAAATTTAAAATTATAACATCCATATTGATTTTAACATTTTCTCTTTTAAGTCTTAACGCCGAAGATAATGAAATTGTTACCCGGGATCATACACCCGGTGATAACACAGTAACCGGCAGTGAGGATGATTATAACAGAGTGCTGACGATCAATCCTGTGAAGGGAGACAGGGACGAGGCGCTTAAATATCACAAAATAGCATCACAATATTACAGACAAAAAAAATATAATGAAGCAGAAATTGCATGGATAAAATGCGTCTATGCGGATCCATCATGGGCACGGTCATATTACAATCTGGCCTGCAAACGGGTACTGATGAATGACAGCGTAATTGCAATTGCATTAATAAATACCGCCCTTCAGCTTTCAAACGGCACCTTACTTGAAAAGATCATGGAAGATAAAGATCTTGATTCCATAAAAAACGAAAAAGCTTTTTTAGATCTTGTTCAAAAGTATAGAAATAAATAGTGATTCTATTTCAGCAACAATTATAATCAGGGAGTGATTATTTTGCAGAAGGTTGCTATATTGCTTTTTCTATTGCTGTTCTGTTTTTCATTTTCTTCACTTAATGTGGAGACCGAAGAAAAAATTCTGCGTAAGGTTAAGTTTACAGATTACACACATAATGGCATGCAAGTGTTACAATGCATGTTTTGAACAATGAAGGCTTTTTCAAAAATGAAGATTATCTGGTAATTATTTCTGAAAATCCTGTCAGATCACAATTCTCTAACAGTAAAAAAGAATTTTATGTAACCATTGATAAAAGCAGATTATCAGCTGAAGACAGTTCAGAAGAGTCTCCTGACCTATATTCAGGTGATATAAATTTCAAGTAATACATAAAAAACTGGAAGGTAACGCTGACAGGTTACCTTCCAGTTTCAGTTATTGTTTCATAAATTAAATTCAAATGATATTAAATTCTTATCCACGTTGCATTTCTGCCTAAATTATTACATCCGTATGAAATCCACATGTAGCCGTTATCCCCCCAGTTTTCGCTCCATGAATTCTTAATCAGAAAGGCACCCTTATTATCATCCCATCCTACTATAACGATCGAATGGTTTGTATCCTCTGAATTGGCAACAGCACCGTCTTCATTAAACACACCGCCCTGATATGCCATGAAAAGCGGAGTCACTTTAACACTTGCAGTTACAGGTCCGTATTTACAAAGAGCTTTTTTTATTTCATTAACTGCGGGTTTTTTCCTCGATACATATCCCCAATCCTTCAAAACATACGGATAAGAACCATCAGTCTCGGTGCACTTTGAATTTACACCTTCATAGGGGAGTACAGCCTCCGGAACTGCAGATTTTTTCAGCATTGCCGTGTATACCAGAGCCGGATTTCCGCCTCCGCAGCTTCCGCAGTCATATTTTGATGTGCGCATGCAGTCAACCAGATACTGTTCCGATAAATCTATCTCTACGTTCTTCCTTATAAGATATACTGATTCATAGGTGGCTGACGAAGCAAAAGCCCAGCAGCTTCCGCATGTTTTCTGATTCTTGATATCGGTCATCTTACCGGCATCACGCCAGTTGAAGGATTTCATATCAGCACTTCTTTTTATGCTATCAGGCAGTGAAGAAGGGGTTTTATCATCTTCCATATACGGCGAATCAGGCAGCATTTTTTCATCAAGCGCACCAGTAATTTCACGCAGTTCTTTCATGATAACAGCCGTATTTCCAATTTTAAAAGTATAGCCTTTTTTCATTGTTTTATTCAGCTGTTTCAACTGCTGCTGCGCCAGTTTATTCGCTTCTTTTGATCTTTTTCCGATCATCTCCAAAGTTGTTTTTTTCTCACTCCCATTTGCAACGATAATGAATTCCCAGACTGAATTCGAACCTGCGTTTTCCTGCATGACAAGCGTTGATCCGTTTTTGGATGCTTTTCCTTTAACAGAAATATAACCGCCGTCCGTCCGCGAAATTATATGAAATTTATTTTTCCCGATATTTACTATTTTCCAATGATATGCGTTTTCAGACTTAACATTATTCTGAATATTGACATCAACGGTTAAAGACTGATTGTTTCTCACATAAAATCCGGTAGCGCATTTTATAAGATAATATCCGGAATCTTCAGCTTTACCTGTAAGCTGCTCCAGCGGATAAAATTTATATCTCCGGTCCTTTTCGAGCCATCTTTGAAATTTATACTCAAGTTCCCACAAATTAAGAGGTTTGCCCGCACCGGTTGCTTCTTTTTCTTTTCCCCGGATGTCCCAGAAATTACCCATGTCGCCTGAATCCTTTTTAAAGGTTGTCCGGATTGCAATCCATCTTTCTGTATCAGGAATATCCGTTTTTGCCCATCCATAAATGTATCTGTCCCATCCTCCTGCTACTTCAATGTCATCTTTTAATTCAATAATAAAATTCTTGGCAGAAGCTGCATTCATTACAAACATACCGAGCAATGTAACAGCAGTAAGTATGACAAGGGAATACTTAATTTTCTTCATTTTTCAACTCCGGATAATATAGAATGGATAATTGATAATGAAGATGTGATTTTCTCACACCTTCATTTTTGAGGTACACGATTAAATTTAAAATTCTGAAAATTCAGAATTTCCCGGCAATCGCTTCAATGTATTTTTTGGATGCGGCATCTGTTTCCTTCTCTGCATCTTTCAGTATTGACGACTTGATTGGTCCTTTTAATGCAGTTTCAGCAAATCCTTTTCCGGGTTTTATTACAATCTGCGACAGCGCATTAAGAATATTTCTTTTTGCATTAATATCCTTGTTTTTCTGCACAACAGGAATAAGCTGCGTCAGGATAGACCACTGATCTCCTGCCGGATTGGTGTTCAATTCATTCTGAAGATCTCCCGAAGCATTGTCAGTATTGAATCTTTCAGCAGTTACAGCCTTAAAATACTGTTCAACGATGGCATTGTTTTTAAGGTTGTTTATAACTGTTTCAAAATCAGGGAGTTCCGCTTCCTTTTTTGAATTTACCTGTGCTTCACCGGGTATATAATTCTTTCCGGTATTTACATTTTCAAAATACCATTCTGTTGCACGGCTTCCGTCATCCATCATTGTTATTATTTTAGTACCGTTTTTAACACTTTTACCTGTTGTTGCAAGGACTCTAAACCAGGCAGTATAAATTTTATAACGTCCGCCGCCCATATGTTTAAATCTGAATTTCTGTGCAGCTGTATTATCCGGCGAAAATATCTTAACTGCAACACCATCTGCATTTTTACCCTTGTCAACACCGACAAATCCGTCTCCATTCATGGATGCAATGCTGTAAAACCCGTCATATGCATCAACAAAATGATAATTCTGATCGTTGCCGGCACGGATCGGTTCTTTAGTCCACGTCTGAATATTTGCTCCATTTTTATAATACTGTTCCTTTCCCGGCTGATCCCAGTAGCCTTCCCTGGGAGACTGACCGTTCTGTACCGATTTGATTAACCAGATTCCATCTACAGGAGGCGCATCAAATTTATCATTTGCTGAAACAGACAATACAGCCGTTCCGCTTAAAACTGAAATAAAAACCGAAATTGTAAGACATGTAAGTACTTTTTTAATTCCCATATTTACCTCTAAATTATAAATTGTAACAATTTGTGTATAAGACACAATTTGTTACAAAATAAAGGCTTTTTTAACAAATGTCAAGAAAATATTTACTGAAATTCTAACGCAGAAATTATTTTATAAGGGAGCATTATTTATTTATACCACAGCCTCTTTTTGAAAGCCATGTAAAAAATTACCTGAAATAAACTTTAATTGCATTTCACTGCAGATATCACAATCGGACTGCCTTACAATTCAGCATTCCATACCGTAAAGCATATGGATTACAAATTTGAAAATGTTATAGTAGTCGAAAGGAATACCGGAATTAGATTCCGATTTTTACTTAAGGAAGAAAAAAATGAAATTTCATAAAATAAAAATAATACTTATATTCATATTAATTATAATAGCAATCCAATCATGCCAGTTAAGCGATGTGGAGAAAAGCAAAGACAGTACGGAAAACTCTGATGTTACTGTGATTCCGGTAATTTCATCCACACTCAAAATATGGACTGTCGGTGATTCAATAACTCTGGGAACAAATAACGGCTACAGAAACCGGATATGGACTGCACTTACAGAGGCAGGCAATACTATTGACTTCATCGGAACCCAGGTGCATAAATATCCGAAAATAAATATCTGTCCCGATGCCGATCATGACGGATATTCAGGAAACACAATAGGTGATATTACCGCAAAAATTGATGACTTATATCAGGCAGTCAACCCTTCAACTCCTGATGTTCTTTTAATTATGCTTGGTACAAATGATCTGGCATGGTGGGTTTCAGGAACTGATTTCGTTGATAATTGCGATGAAAGAATGATGGAATTGGTAGATCATATTTTTGAAATGGATTCAGAAATGTCAATAATTGTAGGTACAATTCCTCCAATGTCATATGAAAAGATTGCAAATCCGGATATTGACCGTGCGGTTTTTGCAGCACAATACAGCAATGCCATCATCTCAAAAGTAAAAAATCACAATCTGTTCGGCACCCGTCTGTTCATAGCTGACATTAACAGTGCATTAACCGTCAATGATTTATATGACGGAATTCATCCAACAGAGGAAGGTTATGACAAAACCGGAGATGCATGGGTTAAGGCGCTTACCGTTTACATGAACGCAAATAATTGACTGCCCGGTAAAAAGTAATTAAAAATTTGTTTGTCCGCCGTAATAGACAGCGGACAGGTCATATCAATTATGAAACATTTCCAAGCGGAAGAACGGTTTTTTTATAAACCTCATTTAATATTTGAGCTATTGCAGTATATATTGCCGAAAATCCGCAGAAGATTCCCTCAAAACCTGTAATGGTTTTAATTACCGCATTTCCAGTAGCATCTCCGATAGCCAGCATGAAAAACAGAACAGTTAGAGACCCGAATACTATCTGAAGCGCTCTGCTTATTTTTAAAGTTCCTATGAACATACAGAAGGTAAATAATCCCCACATTACAAGATAGCAGATCATTGCCAGGTTTGATGTTGCTTCGCCGGCACCCGCTTTCGGCATTAGAATAAGTGCGACAAGCGTAAGCCAGAAACTGCCGTATGATACAAAAGCGGTAGCTCCGAACGTATTATCTTTCTTGTATTCAAGAACACCTGCAATTATCTGGGCAATTCCGCCGTAAAAAATTACCATTGCAAGTATCATTGTATTCAATGCAAAAAAGCCTGCATTATGGAGATTAAGAAGTACTGTGGTCATTCCGAAACCCATAAGTCCGAGAGGAGCCGGATTTGCAATCGAATCTTTAACTGATATAATTTTCACTGATGTTATGTCCTGGTTCACTGTAAACTCTCCTTGTTTTTTGATAAGGTTATTACGCAATCAGGTATCAGACAATCAAACACTTTTTAATTTCAAATCAGGAAATAATTCAGACCCAGAGATACCGAATACACTAAACTATCTTGCTTTCTGCTGAACTTATGATGTCGGTTGAAAATCGGCTTGATTTTAAAACAACCGGAATATATAGAAATTCACTAACTCAACATACTGGTAGGAAAATATGCTCAGGAAGACTGAAGATAAAGAATTAATGAAATTTTTAAATGATTATAACAGTTCATGGCTGGAAAAGGGCATTGAAAAAGTAAAATTATATTATCCTGAAGAAGATTCAGAACTGATATATTTTGACAATCATAAAAAAAATGATACAACCTCGGTATGCAGTCATTTAAAGCTGATTAATGATTTTTTTCAAAACGGAAAGAAAACTGAATCCGGCACTGTGGAAGAAATTTTAATGGAAGATATTAATTTCTTCCGGGCGGAAAATTCTGCATGTATCTGTTATTTAGCCAGATATAAAAGTTTTCCTGCTCCGGCAGTAAGAACAACCATGTACCTTGAAAAAATTTCCGGGTTATGGAAAATTAAGCATATCCATTGTTCTTTTAAACCTGTTTAAGTGTTATTTCTGAATAACATCATTGCATTTATAACCACTTTTCCTCTGACACTTTTCATCAAAGGGTTGATCTCTGACACATTACATCAGTAAATAACCTAGTACTAATTAGACTGAAATAATATAAATTTTATTTAAAGAAACAGGCTGGTAATGTTTCGCTTCAGTGAAAGCTAGACAGTAAAATAACAATTAAAGAATATAATTAAATTTAATACAAGCAGGGATTATTCCAGTACAATACTGAAATATAATCCGATATGATAAAACAATGATTTTAATTTCTAAGTATCTAATACTTATAAACAAAATAATGAAAATAATTCTATTAATTTAGCGAATGTAAAACATGTCAAGATACATCTGTCTCTCAAAACATTCAGCAAGTGATTTCCCAAGTGTAAGAAATTGCTTATGAAACGTAATTTTCAGCTTGCACTTTGAGTTTTCCTGTCTATATACATGATAAGTTCCATATTTACTTTCTTCAGCTTTTTCTATCAGTCCTTTCCGTACTGGGTTATTTGCAATATAAGAACATAATGCAGGAAAAAAATAAACAATTTTGCTTCCAAAGCGTTCATTCCAGAATGGACCTCTTACTCCTAATAATTTATTCATCCTTTTTGCGATAACAGATTTTATTACCTGCATTATTTTTGAAATTGTATCCTTGTCATTTAATGTTGTTATGACAAGATGCAGGTGATTAGGCATTATAATGAAATCGTTAAGCTCAAAATTGAGTTTTTTCTGTATTTCAAGTATTGCTTTTATAACCAGATTTTTAAAACGATCATTTTTAAAGTGGTTTTCCAGATTCCGGCACCTGGTATACGTATGATATGACAATCCGGTTTGTATGATACGTCGAGGTCTTCCCATTTTTCACTCCTTTTTATTTTCCTATAATTAATACGTAAATTTCAGAAAAAAAATGAAAAGAAAATTCAGTTTTATTGATTTTTTTTAAATTTTTTAAATTATCCAACTTAATTTTCCTCTGACACATTGACTGAAAATAACAAGCCGTTCATCTGACACCTTCTATTGTGAAATTCTTCTCTGACACCTGACTAGGGGAATATCTCCACTGACACCAAATTGGAAAGAAATAGTATTTAAAATTTTCTTGCAAATAAATACAATACTAAATAAAACAAATTAAATCAAGATTATCGGAAATTGATGAAAATGAAATAGAATATATAACTATATTTCTAAAATATTTTGCAGACTGATTGTTCCGGTTTTCAAAATATATGTACTCACCTTTTTAGTGTTGTAAAAATTCTGTTATTCTGGAACATACAGTCTAAATCCGGAATTAAAGGAAATACGGGAAATATGAATGATATCAAACTGAACAGGGAATTTATTTTCAGAACAATTTCTTTTCTTAAAGGAAAAGCCGGAGCATCTACCTGCAAAATCAGCGAAAATATTTTCGCTGTCCAATGCGGTTATGTTAACTTTTTCATTTTCAGTGAAAATGGAACATTCATCTGCATAGATTCCGGTTTCGGTTCCGGTCATATAAAAGATGAACTCGCAAAACTGGATATCAATCCGGTGAATATCAGCATGATTTTACTCACTCATTCCGACTACGATCATTTCGGCGGAGCGGAAATTTTTACGGAAGCAGATGTATATCTGTCAACAAAGGAAAAAGAAATGATCATGAAAGGAATTCACAGACCTTTCGGTATTAATAAAAATTCAGAAATACTTAATCACATAAAAACGCTTAATGACGGGGATGTGCTTATTAATAATTCTATTAAAATCAGATGCATTTTAACTCCAGGACATACTGACGGGTCAATGTCATATTTGATTAATGATAAATATCTTTTTACAGGAGACACCTGCCGGATTATTAAAAACAGAATTACACCTCTGACACCATTTACAAATATGGATACAAACCGGCAGATTGAATCAATAGACAGATTAAAAAATATTAAAAACATTGAAAGGACATTTACCGGACATTACGGTTATAAATACGGATTCTGATCGAACCGGAAAATGAATTATATAATAACTTTGAAGAAATCAGAAATTATTTAATTGATTTCAAAACATATTTTTTAACAGTACGGTTTGAATAAATTCAATAGATAACTTCATTGAAAAATACAGATTAATATAAAGAACCGTGCTATATTACTTTAAGATTGAAAAGTTTGCGTCTGTTAATAGAACAAATAGAAATTGAATAACAGGTATCATAAATGAAAATCATTGAACATTTTATTGAAATATTAATTTTAATCATATTTCTTTCATCCTGCGCAGGAGGAGACGATGGAAAGGCTGCTGAACAAAGCAGCTGGGACAAAGTTAAAAACAGTGCATATGTTGAAGTCTTTCTGACATCTGAATACAATACCCCGTCCAAACTTAACATTGCAACTCTCGGATGGGAGGATGGAATAAATATCAGCAGAGATGGTTTGAATATTTACGCAACATATATTCCTGCCGATTTTCTATCATTTGTATTATCCGGAGATACCATTGATAATCTTCAGTATTATGATCGCGGGCCGCATTATGACATGGACTTTGTAACAAACCCCGCCGCCGCGACTTATCCGTGGTATCAAAGCGACATCATATATGCATCAAGAGCTTCAGTTTCGGAAAATTTTTCTCCATGGTATACTTCAGGAATGAAACGGAGCTCTTACAGTGAAGGAGCATTAAGCGCAGTCTTTTTAAACAGTACTTCAATTGATATCTGTGTTTTTACAAGCAATGAAAATTACCTTGAGAAGAATAATTTCAAAATTATAACCGGTACAACACCTGATCCATCCGGAATCGGAAATTTCATTACTGCTACGGATCCAACCGGCACTTCACTAATTAATACAAAATATACGGAAGATAATCCTCATATTGAACGACTCAATACTACTGATCTGGTTCTTTTTTTTGACAGCGAAGACCGTCCCGGCGGTGCAGGTTCTCATGACTTATGGTACTCGGTAAGCAGTAATAACGGATCAGACTGGTCTGTACCTGTTAATGTATCTTCAATAAATACTGCAGATAAAGAACATCAGCCCCATCTATTTTATGACGGAACCGACTGGTGGCTGTACTACTCGGCATATCACACAGATCTGAAACTTGCAATCTTCAGAGCAAAACAGGGAACTCCGGGAGACTGGAACAGCTGGGGATCTCCCGAAATAGTTATCGGTGCAGGAAACACCTCAGGAATAGGAGAACCGACTCTTACTGATAATGGTGATCTTTACTTCGTTGCAATATATGAAAATCCTGATGGAACAGATCATGACAGATATGATGCTGATGCATGGGTTGCATTAAAAAAATGAAAGCACTGGGAATCTCAGGCAGTCCGAGAAAAAATGGAAATACTGCATTTTCTGTAAAATATGCGCTTGAGCAGTTGCATTTAAAAAACATTGACACTGAATATTTTTCTCTTTCGAATATGAACATCGGCAGCTGCAAAAGCTGCTGGAAGTGCAGCACAAACAGTATTTGCTTTCAGAAAGATGACATGAAATTTCTTTACGAAGCTTTCCGTAAAGCGGATGTAATAATTCTCGGATCACCGGTTTATTTCGGAATGGTTTCAGGCATAATGAAAAACATGATGGACAGATGTGTAGTATTCCGTCCAAGTTATGAAAGGCCTCTGGAACTGGAAGGTAAAACCGGCTGCGGAATTGCATGCGGAGGTTTCAGAAACGGCGGCCAGGAAACAACTTTGCAGAACATCCATACATTTCTTATGCAGCAGAACATGAAAGTGATAAATGACGGATTTCCCTACAGCCATGCCGGTGCAACAATTGTTGATGAAGCCGCAAACGATGCAATCGGTCTAAAAACAATTGACAATCTGGTAAATAATATAATTAAATTGGTCTAGTGAAACACAAATATATTTTCAGGAGAGTTTTATGCTGTTACGCAGAAAAAATATTTTCATAACAGCTGTATTTCTGATTACGATATTATCTGTTATGTCATGTGCCGACAGTCTGAAATGCACTATTGCAAATAAAACTTCATCTCCGGTATATATTACCTCAGAAGAGCTGCAGCTCGCCATTAATGTTCATCCGGGAGAAATAAAGACAATATCGTTAAATTCAATTACGTCCGGATTCAATATCACATTTTCATCCGGATCATTTTCAAAAGTATTTTATTTCAGGGATGTTGATCACTGGTTTTCTGTAACGCATGAGGTTGAAATAATAATCAATGCAGAAGAAATACATTTTAACGGAAGCCGGCATGAACGGTTTGAACAGCAATAACAAATTATGATTTCAGGTTCACAAACATATCTCATCTCTTCGATTGAGATGATACGGCGGAGGAAGCCTTACACAACTCTTCTGATAAGTCTGTTTTCAGGAATGATTTTTCCGCAATACAGCAGATTTTTAAATCATCCGGTTGAATCAGCATCATGTTTTTCTGTAATCATTTTTCTGCTATTCATTTCCAGATTATTGTGTTTCAAAACATTCCGGAATTTTGAAAAAATAAAAATTATTCTTACAGACAGAGAAATCACAAGAATTACGCATAAAACGGAAAAGCACTGCATTTATGAAACAGTAACCGGAGTACGTATAAAAAGAACTGTCAGAAATGAAATCAGGGAGATCAAATTATTTAACGGCAGCAAATTGTTAATATCAATTTCTGCATTTGAAAATTTTAATGAATTCAGAAACAGTCTTACGGCAAAAATCAGCAGCATGAAAAAAATAAAAATCAAAGAATTTAAAGAACCTCTTGATTTTGATCATCCCCTGTTCCCTGTGTGCCAACATAGTTGACGCCTGAAATAAACAGGAGATAACTATGAAATACAGTAACAGAATTAAATCAAGTGTAATTCGG
>JAFGJZ010000059.1 GCA_016928815.1 Spirochaetota bacterium | reverse complement strand
TAATCTTACTTCAAAAGATATTAAACTTTAATTTCTTGAAATCTTATCATATTTGTGGTGGAATTACCCGTTAGTTTGACGCTTACGTATCTCTTCCACTTTATGCTGATAATATCTTTCTGGAACTTTGTAAAAACGGGTCTGCTGAAGAAATTAAAAAATATATTGAAACAAATCAATATGATGTTACTGTAGATGAATACGGCATGACCCCTTTAATGTTGGCTTCCAGTTATAATTCAAAGCCTGCTGTTATTAAATTATTATTGGATAAAGGTGCCTCTGTAAAAGAAAGAAATAATGAGGGACGTACCCCGCTAATGGCTGCGGCATCTTCTAATTCTAATCCTGAAATTTTGAAATTATTGTTAAAATCAGGCGCCTCTATTGAGGAGAAATCTAATGCTGGTGTGACTCCATTGCTGTTTGCTGCAGCTAATAATCCAAGTCCGGAAGTTATTAAATTATTGTTAAAATCAGGTGCTTCCCTGAAATATAAAAATAAAAGTGAATTTACACCATTAATAGCAGCTGCAAGTCATAATCCAAATCCGGAAGTAATTGACCTGTTGTTAAAATCAGGCGCTTCTATTGCTGAAAGATCTCGCGGAGGTATAACTCCATTATTAATTGCAGCAGGTTATAATGAGAATCCAGAAATAATCAACTTGTTGTTAAAATCAGGTGCTTCTATTAAAGAGAAATCTGATGATGGTAGGACACCATTAATATTAGCTGCTAGTAATAATCCAAATCCGGAAGTTATTAAATTGTTGTTAAAATCAGGTGCTTCGGTTGAAGAAGAAGATGAAAAAGGAAATACACCAATACTGTTCGCTAGTATGTTTAATAATAATCCCGATATAATTGATTTATTGTTAAAATCAGATGCTTCGGTTAAAGAAAAAGATGAAAAAGGATATACACCGTTACTACTCGCTAGTATGTATAATAATAATCCTGAAATAATATCAATTTTACTTAAAGCTGGTTCATCATTGAATGAAAATATTAATGGTGTTTCATCTCTAATGTTTGCTATTGTAAGCAATAATAATGTATCAATAATTTTGATGCTAATTGAAGCTGGTGCTTCTGTAAACCAAAATGATGAAAATCGAGACACACCATTAATTTTAGCTGCACGGTTTAATAAAAATCCAGAGGTTATGACTGTTCTGATAAGAGCAGGTGCGTCATTAGTTGCAAAAAACAATGATGGAAGAACATTTGCTGATTATGCAAAAGCCAATGAAAATTATGTTTTCGAAAAAACATCAGCGTATGAACTTATGATGAAAGCGGAAAAAAATAATGAAGTAAATTTTAGTAACTAAAAAATGAATCAGAATATTCAATATAAGTATGAATAACTGACAGTTGAGTTAAAGCAGTAAATAGGCTTAAATTTCAGCCTACTTACCTTTTTTTTTAGCTTCTGCTTCCTTGGTAGCAAGTTGAGCTTTTTCATCTTCTCGTGTTACTATGGGCATATACTTATCCTTTTCAGGAGAATTGTATATGGTTTTCCAGAATTCATTCCAATCTTTAAAGCCCTCTTTCCGGGCAGCTTCATTTGGAGCTTCTTTCCGCCAGTTTTTATTTCCTTTGTTAATTTTCTGAATAGCAATTTTTGTGTATTGATCATAAACACGTATAATTGTATTCTCATCAACTTTTTTGCCGCCTGCTGTCAGCGACGCTGAGAAAAATATGATTATCAACAGGAAAAATAATTTTTTCATAAATTACTCTAGGTAGAAATTTTAAACAGTAATTTATGACATATTCTGCAAAAAGTCAAGTTGTATTGCAGACTTTATAATGTAATACAAAATCATCAATTTTTTTCTGAAAAAATGAAATATTTTATTGACAAATGTTTCTATGTATAGAAACATGCTTTTTATGATTAACATAATGATAAATAATAACTGGCAGAGCTGGTGGCTGAACTCAGGCGAAATTAAACTGTTCCGCACGGTCTAACTGTAATTATATATAAAAAAAATCAGAAACCGCGGAACCTAACCGCGGTTTTTTTTATGGAGGAAAAATGTATTATCCGTCAATAGACGAAGTAAAAAAGTTAAGCAGAAAGTATAACCGTATTCCTGTTTATAAGGAAATGAATATTTCTGAACCGGGAATGCTTATGCTGCTGAAAACACTGCAGAATGACAGAAATGTAATTTTCCTTGAAAGTGCAAAACTGGATAAGACTGCAGGCAGATTTTCATATCTCGGTTTCAATCCTTCAAGGGTTGTCCGTTTCATGAGTATCGACAATGAGCCGTTTGTATTTATAGAAAATGAAAATTCATCAACGCATGTACAGGAAACCATTTTTGATTTTCTGAAGAAAGAAGTTGCTGAATATTCTTCTCCTGAGTATAAACAGTTCGGTTCCTATAACGGCGGTTACACAGGTTATTTCGGTTTTGATACAATCAATTACACAGGAATTTTAAGGTCAAAGGTTAAGGAGGATGCTAATCTTCCGCTTGCTTCATTCGCTTTGATTGATGATTTTATCTGTCTTGATAATAAAATCAATAAACATTTTCTTGCTACAGTAATTTACACTGATGACTCGAAAAATATTGAAGATCAGTATAATGAGGCTTTAAAAGTACTTCAGAAAAACGAGAGTGACATTATACGGAAAATTTCACAGACAACAATTCCGTATATGCCGTCTTTTGCAAAGGAGCTTCCTCTTAAATTCCGTGAAAATAAGGATGAATTTGCGGAAAAAGTAAAAAAAATAAAGCAGCTTATTCATGACGGTGAGGCGATTCAGGTTGTGCTCAGCATGCGTGCTGAAATTGAGAATAAAATTGATCCATATATATTTTTTCTTAAATTAAGGGATCTTAATCCTTCACCTTATATGTATTTTTTAAAACTGAATGATCTCCGTATTGTAGGAAGTTCACCTGAAATTCACGTCAAGATTGACCGGTCGCAGATTCATCTGAAACCGATCGCGGGGACAATTCTTCAGGGCAGTACCAGGGAGGAAAACCGACGCCATAAGGAAATTCTTTTAAATGATCCGAAAGAAAGAGCTGAGCATCTCATGCTGGTTGATCTTGGACGGAATGATCTCGGCCGTGTTTCAAAACCCGGCACGGTTAAAGTATCGCATTTCATGCAGCCCGAAGATTACTCGCATGTAATTCATCTTGTCACTGATGTGAAAGGTACACTCCGCAGTGATAAAAATATGATTGATGTAATAAAAGAAACATTTCCTGCAGGTACCATTTCAGGAGCACCGA
This sequence comes from Spirochaetota bacterium, assembly GCA_016928815.1. Lineage (GTDB taxonomy): Bacteria > Spirochaetota > UBA4802 > UBA4802 > JAFGJZ01 > JAFGJZ01. The sequence continues at coordinate 6,540 of JAFGJZ010000059.1, read as the reverse complement.
AAGTCAGGGCTATTGAAATTATTGATGAATGTGAAACAATAGCAAGGGGTATTTATTCCGGAGCGATTGGCTACATAGGTTTTAACGGTTATGCAGACACATGTATAACAATACGGACGGCATACTTTACTCCGGATGGAGATTATCTCCAGGCTGGTGCAGGAATAGTAATGGATTCGGTGCCTGAAAAAGAATATGAAGAAATCAGGAATAAACTTAAAGCGCTCGCTGTAAGTCTTCCTTTTGCGGAGGTATAAAATGTTTCTAATGATAGATAATTTCGACTCGTTCACATATAACATTGTTAATTATGTCGGGATCTGCGGTGAAAAGGTGGATGTTATTCTTAATAATGAAGATTTCAGTAAAATAGATTTTTCAAAGTACAAAGGTATTTTTCTTTCTCCCGGACCATCATCTCCGGAAAATGCAGGAATTACACTGGATGTAATTAAGGCTGACATTGATATTCCGATTTTCGGAATCTGTCTCGGTATGCAGTCAATTGCATACTGTTATGATGGCGAGGTTATTCATGCCAAACAGACAATGCATGGGAAAGTGGATACAATCACACATTTCGGATGTGATATCTTCAAAGATCTTCCGGAGTCTTTCCGGGTTGTCCGTTACCATAGTCTTGCAGTAAATGAAAATAAATTTCCTGCGAATTTTAAAATCACCGCAAAATCAAGTGATGGGGAAATTATGGGAATGCATCATGTTTCAAAACCCGTATATGGCGTACAATTTCATCCCGAGTCGTACCTGACAGAGTATGGAATAGAAATGATAAAAAATTTTTTAGGAGTGTGTTATGAATACAGAATCGGTAAATAAGCTTTATGCTAAAAAGGATCTGACTGAAAATGAATCAAGAGAACTTTTTAATTCGGTTTTCAACGGAGATGTGTCTCCTGTAATGCTGAGTTCAATTTTGACCGCACTGAAACTTAAAGGAGAGACTTCGGATGAAATTGCAGGTGCTGCTGCGAGTATGAGACAGTTTTCAGTTAAACCTGAAATTCAGGCGGAAAATATGATTGATACCTGCGGAACAGGAGGAGACAGTTCCCATTCATTTAATATTTCATCAGCATCGGCGATCATACTCTCGGCGATGAAATATAATGTTGCTAAACACGGGAACCGTTCTGTAACAAGCAAAAGCGGTTCCGCTGATTTTTATGAGGCGCTTGGAGTTCCGGTAAATCTTACAGGAGATGAAGCTGCTGCATATTTTAAAAAGCATAATTTTCTGTTTATGTTTGCTCCGAATTATCATCCTGCAATGAAGTATGCCGGACCGGTAAGAAAGGAAATCAAAACAAGAACCATATTTAATTATCTTGGACCATTGACAAATCCTGCAGGAACAAAGAAACAGGTTATTGGAGTTTTCCATCCTGAATTTCTTCCGCTTTATGCGGAAACTGCGGTAAAACTGGGTTTTGAAAGAATCATGCTTTATTCAGGAAAAAGCGGTATGGATGAAATTTCACCTTATGAGGAAACTGTCATATATGATGTAAAAAACGGGATTATTGAAAAGTCGGAAATGTCCCCTGAAAAATATATCAGCAGAAGCGAGGCGGAATCCATTCCGAACGGTCTGGATGCCGTCCAGAATGCAAATCTTTTCATTAAAACACTTGAATTTAAGGAAGAGTCTCCGCTTGCAAAACTGCTTGCTATGAATGCGGCGCTTGCTTTGAAATGTGCAGGATATGGTGATGATTATGATGCAAATTACAGTGCAGCCTTGAAAGTGATAGTAGACGGAACAGTTAAATCGAAACTTGAGGAGCTTACTGCAAAATGAAAGAATTTGCACTTCATAAAATGAGAACTATCAAGGAACTGGAAGAACAGGATAATATGTTAATGATTGAAACTCTGAAGGAAAGAACAAGGTCATTTAATAAACCTGTTTTTAAAACGGACGGAGTAAATATCATCTCTGAGGTTAAACAGGCTTCTCCAAGCAGAGGTGAAATAAAAAGTGTTGATGTTCTTGAGCAGGCTGAAATCTATTCAGGAAACGGAGCAGCTGCAATAAGTGTTCTCACTGATAAGATTTTTTTTAACGGAAGTTACGATTATCTGAAAAAAATCGGCGTGAAAATAGAAAAACCGCTGCTTTGCAAGGAATTCGTTTTTTTCAAACATCAGGTTGAGCTGGCATATTTGTGCGGAGCGGATATGGTTCTGATGATAAACAGGATTCTGAATGAGAATGAACTGCATTTTGTCTATGATTACATTGTGAACAAGGGAATGACTCCGATTGTGGAAATTCACGCTTCAGATGAAATAGAACGTGTACTTGAATTAAAACCGGAATATGTCATGGTCAATATGAGAAATCTTGAAACATTGGAAATGGATTTTGATGCAGGTATTAAGACTTTAAAAGAACTTCCGGAAACGGTAAAAAAAATATCTGCCAGCGGAATTCAGTCAGCCGGTAAGATTAAATCTCTTAAGGAACAGACCGGAGTAAATATTTTTCTGGTTGGAACTTCAATTATGGAATCTGACAATCCCGGAAACTATCTCAGGGAGCTTGCCAATGTTTATTAAATTCTGCGGATTTACGAGAGAAGAAGATGTCAGGTTTGCCACAGGTCTGGATTCAGTTAACGCAATCGGATATATTTTCCATGAAAAATCGAAAAGATATATCAGCCCGGAATTTGCCGGAAAACTTTCGGAAATTATTGATACTTTTAACGAATCATCATCCGGTAAAAGGATACTGAAAACAGGAATCTTTGTTGAGCAGACACTGGATGAAACGCTGGAAATGGCTGCTGCTGCAAAGCTGGATATTCTTCAGATTTACAATGCACAAATCGCAGCAGAATTAGAAAAGCACTATCCGGTATTTTTTACGGCGCGTGTCAGGGACAAGTCCGTACTGAATGATCTTCCGGTTCTGAGCGGGAAGTCGTTTTATCTTCTTGATGCATATAATGAAAAACAGGCTGGGGGAAGCGGTGACAGTTTTGACTGGTCACTCCTGAATGATTTTTCTGAAATTGATAGAACTATTGTTGCAGGAGGAATAGGTCTTAATAATATTGAAAAGGTTCTCAGTATTCCAGGAATTTATGGAATTGATTTATCAAGCGGAATTGAAGATGAACCTGGAATTAAATCTTCACTGAAAATGAAAAAGCTGGATTCAGCTATAATGGAGGTCATAAATGGAAAATTATCCTGATATAAAAGGATATTTCGGGGAATACGGCGGACGGTTTGTCGCTGAAACCCTGATAAATGTTCTTGCTGAACTGGAGGATACATATGCTGCATTCCGCAAAGATGAAGCTATGAAAGCGGAGTTGGATTATCTCTATAAATTTTATGCTGGTCGTCCTACACCGGTATATTACGCAAAGAACATGTCGCAGAAATATGATATTGAAATTTATCTTAAGCGTGAGGATCTTCTTCATACAGGCGCTCATAAACTGAATAACTGCCTGGGACAGATTCTGCTTACAAAATATATGGGTAAGAAACGGATAATTGCTGAAACAGGCGCCGGACAGCATGGAGTTGCCACGGCAACAGTTGCAGCGCTGATGGATATGGACTGTACTGTCTATATGGGATCCGTTGATGTAGAACGGCAGGCTCCCAATGTCAACAGAATGAAACTTCTCGGAACAAAAGTAGTACCGGTTGAAGCAGGAAGCAGAACACTTAAAGATGCCGTAAATGCCGCCATGCAGGATTGGGTGGCAAACTGCGTGGATACTCACTATCTGATAGGATCGGTTGTAGGGCCGCACCCTTTTCCGTTAATAGTACGGGATTTTCAGAGAATAATAGGAGATGAAGCCCGTTCACAGATGAAAGATGATTATGGAATCATGCCTGATTTTGGAATTGCCTGTGTCGGCGGAGGCAGTAATGCTGCAGGCTTTTTTACCGGATTTGCGGACAGTGATGTGAAACTTATAGGTATTGAGGCTGGCGGACGTTCAGATAAACCGGGAGATCACTGCATGACTCTTTCCAACGGAAGGCCTGGAATTTTTCAGGGAATGCTTAGCTATCTTCTTGATACAGAGGAAGCGCAGGTAGCCGAGGTTCATTCCGTTTCAGCCGGACTGGATTATCCTTCAGTCGGACCTGAGCACAGCAACTGGAAGGATTCCGGCAGAGTTGAATATAATTTCTGCACGGATAAACAGGCGCTGGATGCCTGTCTGGAATTATCCCGATCAGAGGGAATAATACCGGCTCTCGAATCAAGTCATGCAATCGGCTATCTAATTAATAACAGGGAAAAATTTAAAAAGAAAAAGGTACTAATTAATCTTTCAGGCAGAGGCGACAAAGATCTGGGGATAATTTTCAAGGAGGCTGTAATATGAAAAGTTACAATGGAGCATATCTGGTTGCCGATTATCCTGACCGGGAAAGATTTATTTCTGCAGCTCTTAAATCACTTGAATTTTTTGATTTTCTGGAAATTGGAATTCCTTTTTCTGATCCGGTAAGTGATGGAACTGTAATCGCAAAAGCCGCATATGATGTGATAGAGAGCGGAGTAAAATTTAATGATATTATGAAAAGCATTGATGAAATAAAGTCAAAAATTCCAGCTGACAGGAAATTATATGTAATGACTTATGCAAATCACATTTATCACCGGGGAATTCAGAATTTCGGAAAAATAATGAATGATCATGGAATTTCGGGAATGATAATTCCGGATATCCCTTTCATTGAAAGCAGAAGATTTACAGATATCTTTGAACAGCAGGGTCTTGAATTTATCTATTTCATCACTCCTGAGAGTAAACCTGAACAGATTAAACAGATTGCACAGTCAGCAAAGGGTTTTATATATTCGGTTTCAATGCGCGGTATAACAGGGTCATCCATGAATTTAAAAGCTGATATTAAAACAGCTGTTGCGGATGCCAAAACACAGACAAAAGTTCCGGTAGTTCTCGGTTTCGGAATTCGGGATGTTGAATCGTGTAAAAATGCACTTGAGACTGCTGACGGATTTATCATTGGAACAAGAATGATTGAGTTGCTTAATGAAGATGCGGATAATTCTTCATTTAATAAATTTGTTGAGGAATTGAAAGCGAAGTTTTAGTCCTTCGTCCAGGCTTAGGGCTCAGGGTAAATGTGGATTAGGAACCCGGGAAAGGTTTGCATCTGAACAGACGCGGGCTCCGGCATTTCTTTTTGCTCGCACAAAAAGAAACGCCTAGCAAAGAAAAAGTGCTCCGGCTCAGTTGCCGCCGGACTGCTTGCGCAAATCGGCAAACATCGTGTTTAGATTTGCGCGTGCTGAGCCTCCTGCTCAGCATACCGGAGTATATCCCCCGGGCTTTTGATTATTCTATAAATTATTAAAAGAATATTTATAAAAATTTTATTGACTGTTTTAATTATATGACGACATGTTAATAGACTTTTCCATACAAAACATGAGATTTTCAGTGAGTATGAGATTATGATAGTCTGTGTTTGTTTGGAAATTTTTTATCTATAAAATATCACTAAGGAGTTAATTCATGAATTTACCAAATTTAATGTCTTCGCTGCTGCCGCTTTTTATCATTTTAGGTGTCTATTCCATATTGTCGATCATCTTTGCATTTGTGACACCGCCCAAGTTCATCGATCGTATTTTTACAGTTCCGGGTATTTTTGTCTTTTTACCGCAAAAGTACGTAATGCCCGTCGGACGCATTTTTGTCGGCGTTGCCGGATTGGGCTTAATTGCTTTTCTGGCTGTTGGCATCCTGAAGGTCATTTAACGGTGTTAAATTTCAGGTCAGCTGTTGAATGAAAGGATTCGATGGTGGTTTGTGCTATGAAAATTGTTCCTGCTGAAAAGTCGGACCTTGCAAGAATTCTTGAAATACAAAAAGCTGCATTTTTAAGCGAGGCGGAATTTTATAATCTATATGAAATCCGCCCGCTGAAAATGACCCTTGCTGATATAGAAAATGATTTTGTAAAATATACTTATCTGAAAGCTGTTGATGACAGTAATATCGTTACAGGTTCTATTAAATATTCAATTGAAAACTCAACCGGACATATCGGGAATGTTGTGGTCGATCCGGTTTTTCAGAATAAGGGTATCGGCAGTGCTTTAATGGCTGAGGCTATTAAGCAGCTTGCAAAAACTGAAAGAATAGAACTTTTTACAGGACATAAAAGTTTTAAAAACATTGCATTATATGAAAAATTCAATTTTAAAATATTCCGTGAAGCGACTCTTTCTGAAAATGAACCTAAGATGGTTTTTATGGAAAAGTATAACGGCAATGAATAATTAATAATGAATAGGGAATAATGAATGGAAAAGGCAGACAGTAAGTAGCAATTAATAATGAAAAGTTCTTTTTCTGCTTTGATGAGTAGTTTTTCCCGGAATTTATGTACTTTTTGATTAAAAGGGAGTATATTTCGAAGCTGTATCGAAGCTGTATCGAAGCTGTATCGAAGCTGTATCGAAGCTGTATCGAAGCTGTATCGAAGCTGTATCGAAGCTGT
>JAFGJZ010000058.1 GCA_016928815.1 Spirochaetota bacterium | reverse complement strand
TAGACCGAGACGTTCATTAGGATTTAAAACTCCAAATGAGTTATTTTTATCTGTTGCAATGGAATGTTGAATTCAGGAAATCCTTTGAAATGAAATATTTTTACGAAATTTATTACTTTACAGTATTTTAATGCCGTATTATAAATTTCCGACTGGAGACTTTATGTTTAATATTATCAGGGATTATATAGAAAAGAATCCCGAGTTAAAAAAACTTATTATTAAGGAAAAACTCATTTCCCGGCTTGAACAGAAAGTTATGAAAAATGACAGCATTGACGCATTGTGTGAAGCTGTTTTCAGCGGACGGATAAACGGGAAAAAATACAGCGCCGTAATGGGAGCTCTCTGTAAAACGGAAAATAATCTTATTTTTGCCTCCGGAGAAAAGGAAAATATCGTATTTTCAATAAATCAGAATGAATTTTCACAGGCTGCCGTATCAAGAGGTTTTATGAGCATTAAGCTTAATTACAATGATGAATGGAATATGGATATTTTCGGTACAAATGAATTATACCATAAGTTCATATCCGAAGTATCAGAGAAAGAGTTTATTGAACCGCCGGAAAAACAGAACCTGAACGATCCGTCCGTACTGGAAATCCGGAATATTATCAGCAGTTTTGCAATACACTCACCTTCAGGGATATTTATTGATACAATATACCGAGACCTTCTGAAAGCCGTCAAGTTTACCATAGAAAAAGAACCTACTGAGACAATATGGCATTTTTTCTATCTCATTTCAGAGGAAATATTCAGTGAAATTAAAAACATGGATGAAAAACAGGCGGTTATAAAACTTGCTGAAATTTATGAAAGCATAGATTCATCCAACACACTCTATAACACAATTCTGCTCCTGAAAAATACTGAACATACAGGCAGAACAGCATCTGCAGATGCTCTGGTATCGGCATATCTCCGGTCGGCACAGTGGGCCGCTAAAAGTGACAATATTCTGACTGAACCGGAAATCGAAAATTTAAAAAAACTGACGTCAATTCTCCGTAATGCAGCGGAACACGGAAGCGGTGCACCTTCTGATGAATCAGCTGATAACGATGCCCGAAAGGAGCTGATTACGGAAACTGAAAAACCTGAAACAATTGAGGAAGTGCTTGAAGACCTGAACAGTCTTGTCGGCATGAAAAACATTAAAGACCAGATTTCAACTTTTATCAACCTGATAAAGGTCCAGAAAGAACGCGAACTCAGAAAAATGCCCGTTTCGCCCACTTCATTGCATGCAGTATTTTACGGTCCTCCCGGTACAGGTAAAACCACAGTTGCAAGGATTCTGGGAAGAGTCTACAAATCACTTGAAATGCTTTCAAGCGGACATCTGATTGAAACCGACCGTGCGGGCCTCGTTGCAGGATATGTCGGGCAGACAGCAATGAAAACGGATGAACTCGTAAAAAAAGCGCTTGATGGAGTGCTGTTTATTGATGAAGCATATACACTTGTACCTGAAAACAGCAGCAATGATTTCGGGCGTGAAGCAATAGACACAATTTTAAAAAGAATGGAAGATAACAGAAAAAATCTGGTTATTGTAGTTGCCGGCTATCCGGATGAGATGAAGCACTTCATAGATTCCAATCCGGGGCTTAAATCACGTTTTTCAAGATATTTCTATTTTGATCATTACACGCCTGAAGAACTTCTTGAAATATTCAGAATTTTCATTTTAAAAGCGGCATTTACGCTAGCTCCGGATGCTGAAACGGCAGTTTTTGAAATTTTCAAAACAGCATATAAATTAAAAAACAAAACATTCGGAAATGCGCGTTTCGCCAGAAATCTGTTTGAAAAAATCATTGAAAGACAGGCAAACAGAATTGCAGGAATCACTCCGCTTACAGATGAAATACTGTCAACAATAAAGGAGGACGACATTCCTTCAATCGAACAGCTAAATGAATAAGGAGGCACCATGAAAAGTTCCATAATTCTTACAGCTGCGGTTTTTCTTCTACTATCATGTTCCGGCACAAAAGTTCAAATTACCCGTCCCGGGAAAGGGATTGTTCCGGGAAAGAGCGGAGGAAGACTGCTTCTCGGCATGAAATCAGAAGAAGCAAAAAAAATTCTGGGAAATAATCCCTCAGTCAAATCATATCAGAGCGAATATGACGATTATACCGAATTCGGATACACACCTGAAAACGAACAGGTATTTAAGATAGGTTTCGATTACCTGCTTGAATATAAACCGGAAACAAATATTTCCGACATTCCAGCCTGGAAACTTTACTTTAAAAATAACCGGCTTGTTTATATAAATTTTTCAAATTTCATTTATCCTGAAATTTCACAGAACTACAGAACTCCAACCGGACTTTTTTTTAAAACACGGAAGGAAATCAAAGATATTCTGGGAAATGACGGAATATTTACAAATAACGGCAATCTTAATTATAATTATCCCCGAAAAGGAATACTGGTTATATTTACCGAAAATGAGCCGGACAGACTGCGTGTCATACACATATTTGATCCGCTCTGAAACGGTGCATCAGCAAAATTGACTTTTTCGGACTGTATTTTACTGATCTTTAAAACCTGCCGTCTTTATCAGACATTATGTCCTGACAGATATTTTACAGATCTCCAGAGACGATAGGTCACCTTGTCCATCCATCTGAGGTTTTCAATCATTTTATATGTTCTTTCAGTATCAAACTGACCCGAAGCGGTTTTCTTGAAAATTTCTTTTCTTTCATTTTTTCTTACAGTCTTTACTTTGCGTGAAACATCCTTCACAAATTCAGGATAATCGGACAAATGACCGGAGTTAATCCATTCAAGCAGCTGATCAACTTCACGTTTCAGATCCGCAGATGCATTATTCAGTGATTCATCCATAAATACCATATTTGAATTCTCACGTTCCATGATTGCCTGAAAAATAAAATCCACATGTTCGATCGCATGCAGCAGGTTAATATGATAGTTGAATTCTTTTTCACTTTCATCATTTCTCGAACGTATCTTAGTTAAAAATGATGATGTTTTCAGTATTGCCTCTTTCAGTTCGTCGCTGGTCACTTCAGAAGCTGCAGGTTTCCCGTTCAGAATGCGTGATATCATAAAAAGCTCGGCTTTGAGAATTTCGTAAATGGTTCTTCTTCCCGACTCAAGTGCAATAGAAGGTATGGTATGAACAGAAGAGTCAAGATTGCGGGTAAGATCCGGTCCTGTCTGGGGAATCATTTTCTCAATCGCTAACGCAAAATAATCCAGGAAAGGAGTAAAAATCAATACGCCGAGAATGTTGAAAGCGGAATGAAATGCTGACAGAATTATTGTTTCAGATACAATCCCTGCTCTTTGGGAAACATATTTCAGAAAAACAATCATTACCGGTAGAATAATAAAGGCAATGACGGCCGTGAATACATTAAACATAATGTGAGCAACTGCCGTTCTTTTCGCCTGTGCTGTTGCACCGATACCTGCTACTGCCGCTGTTATCGTAGTTCCAATATTCTGTCCTATTACCAGAGCAGCTCCCTGCTCAAGTGAGATAGTCCCGGATGCAAGCGCCGCCAGTGTCATTGTTATCGTAGCACCTGAAGACTGCATAATAAGAACCATTACAATACCGATTCCGACAAGTATTATGCGTCCTGAAAAGGTTGAACCGTGAAAACCTTCAAGATGTATGATTGATGCAAGGCCGCCCATTCCCGTCTGCAGGAAATCCACGCCTATGAAAATCAGCGCAAAACCGCAGAGTACCGTTCCAAGATGAAGTATTTTTTTACTTCCCGTAATCCGCAACAGGGCGCCTGCAGCAACCAGAGGAAGCGATATTAATCCTATCTTGAATTTGAAACCAAGGAGGGAAACTATCCATCCGATCGTAGTTGTTCCCAGATTCGCACCGAAAATTACTCCAAGTGAATTTCGAAAACTCAGTAAACCGGCGCTTACAAATCCTATTGCCGCAATAGTGGTAACATGTGATGATTGAACCATTGTCGTAACAACGGTTCCAAGAAGTATGGCGGAAATTCTGCCGCCCGTAAATTTAGCCAGAATATCCTTAAGTGCGTCGCCTGCAAGAGATTTTAATGCACCTGTCATTAATGTCATGCCAAGCAGAAAAAGGCCTACACCTCCGCATGCCTGGGCAAATGCTGTCATATTCATCCAACTATCCTTGAAATATCAGATTCCGTCCCAATCTTCCGGAAGTCCGCTGAAAATATATTTCTCAGCACGCTCAAGATATAATTCGGCAACTTTATCAGCCGGATTGATTTTAAGGACCTCAAGCATGAATTCTTTTGTATCTCCGAAATTTCCTTTATGGAACTGATAGATTCCTCTTTCAAATGAATTCTTGGTGCGGTTTTTTAAATCAATTTCCTCATCATCATTTCCGTCATATATTTCAAAGATGGAAACCTTATCTTTTTTACCCTTGATAGTTGCAATATCAATCATCCGGTAATTAAAATCATTTATATCCTCAATATGAATAAGCGTGGACGCGCTTACAAGTATGTCAACGCCGTATACTCTTGTTAATCTCTCAATCCGGGATGCAAGATTAACTGCATCTGAAATTACTGTACTTTCAAGACGCTGTTCCTCTCCGATTATGCCGAGAATCATTTCTCCTGTATGTATTCCTGTACCGAACCTTACAGGACAGTACCCGGATCTTGCTCTGAAAACATTATACTCTTTCAGTGATTTATGCATCGCGACTGCAGCTCGTACGGCATCAGTCGGGGATAAAGGAAATAAAGCCATTATGCCGTCGCCTATGTATTTATCTATGAAACCGTTTTCCTTTCTGATAAGCGGACCCATTCTTTTAAGAAAAGAATTAAGAAAATCAAAATTCTCCTGAGGATTCATATTTTCAGAGTGTGTCGTAAACCCCTGTATGTCCGAGAAAAGTATTGTCATATCCTTTAAAGCCTGGTCTCCAAGCCTGACATCCGTAATGCTGTCGCGTGACAGAAAACGCAGAAATTCATTTGGAACAAACCTTTCCAATGAAAGATTTACGTTTTTCAGACGCGTCGTCAAAATTTCTGTTTCAGCAAATGATTTTGAAAACATTTTTGCCAGAAGTATTGACTGTGTAAAAATGAAAATAAGAAGTCCCAACGGAATCATATAAACGGATTTTATCATCTGCTGGGAATATAGAACATCATTTATACCTGCGATAAAAAAAACAACAAACCCGACAAGCAGATAACTCCATCCTTCAACATTTCTGAATGATGCCTTTATAATCCAGTAGATTATAAAAACGAGTCCCGTGATCATATTTATTTCCATCGGCAGAATGAGATAATTGCTTATTGATACGGGAAGAAACGTCACACAGACAGAAAAGACCATTGATATGATGATAAATATACGGACAATTATTTCATTTATCTGTGATTTAAGAATTTCTCTGAAATACAGAAGGAAAAAAAGCCCGCCTATGTAGAAAGGGATAAATTCGAAACGGATGAGAAATTCCCAGTTAAGATTAGGGAAAAAATATGTAAAAAGTTTATCTCCAGTGGCAAGAAGTCTGAAAACAATTGAAGCGCAGAAAAGTGAAAAATATAAAGCTGAAAGATTTTTTCTGCGGTAAAAAAATATAAACATGTGATAAATCGCCATTATGAGAATGGTACCGCACAGAAAAAGGTCCAGAGCAACCCTGTTATCCCTGTGTTTCATTATCGCTTCATTACTTCCCAGTTTTATTGAACGCCACATTCCTCCCTTTCGGTAATCAAAATTAGAAATCTGCACTGTTATTTCGGTATATTCACCATCCGGAACAAAACTTACTATTCCGGTTTTGTACTGAGGTTCAGCGATATCAGCTTCCGTTCCTACCACCCCGGATGAAAAAACTTTTTTCGCATCAATAAAAACATTACACGCCGTCACCATTTCAGGTATGAATAATGAATATATCCGACCCGGTTTTAATCTGACTTTCAATGCCATGGTCGCATAACCGTAGGATGGATATTTGTTGCCGTTAATAATCTGTTTGTTCCAGTGACCCGGAACATTAATAAGTTCATAGCTCAATGCAGAATAATCGTCAGGTTTTTCATACAGTTCTTGCCAGAAGAATTTCCATTTCCCGTTTAATTCAAATATATCATAACTGTTAAAATCATGATTACTCAGATCAAGATATCCATTATCAGCAAATTGTTTAAAAATAACAACAGAACATGATACTGAAAACAGTAAAAGTATAATTACACTAAGCTTTAATTTTTTAAGCAATCTGAAACTCCAATATGGATAATTACACAGCACTATACAGCATTTTAGCAGATAGTCAACAGTAATTTATATATTAAATTCATCATTTACTTAATTTAATGATGATCCTATCTTTAGTAAAACAGGCCTTTTAACTATGACATAATAACAAATTGTTTTATACAAAGATACAATCCGGAAATACTTCTAAAAACAATTTGACTTTTCGAAAAAGACATCATATAAATTTTCATTAATGAGTAAATATTTATCTATCTGAGGCAATACAATGAAACTCTGGAAAAAATGGGGTTATGCAGCCGGTGACATGGGAATTAGTATTTCATATTTTACTGTCAGTTTTTTCCTCATGTATTATTTTACGGAATATTTAAAAATGGATCCATTTTTAGCCGGCTTGGCAATTTTTATCGGAAAATTGTGGGACGGCATCAATGACCCTTTCATTGGAATTCTTTCAGATAAAACAAAATCTAAATACGGTAAAAAAAGAGTATATTTTTTATTTGGTGCTTTTCCATTTGCTGTTAGTTTTTTACTACTCTGGTTCATTCCTCCTCAATTCAGTGAATTTACAAAATTTATCATAGCAACCTTTACTTTACTTTTATATGCAACAACATATTCATTTGTTGTAGTACCTTATATGGCTATGATACCTGTAATTTCAAAAAATTACAATGAAAGAACACAAATTACCGGATTTAGGGCAATATTTTCGTCAGCAGCAACTATTACAGGTGGAATGGTGGCATTTGCAATATCATCAGAATCAAATGAAGCAATTGCATTAAAATACCTTGTAATAGTATTTGCGATTTTTACTTTTTTTTCTCTTTTAATTGCTGCAGCCAGTACAAAAGGATATGAAAACTCTGAGCATAATAAGCCTGTTGTAGAGGTTAAATTAAAAGAGTATTTAAAAATTTTAACAGAAAATAATACATTAATTCTTATGATATTTAAGCTGTTTGGCGCTGCTGCAACAGGATGTTTAAGCGCTTCTTTACCATATTTCGCTCAATATATTCTAGGAGATAAAGGTATCAGTTCAAAAGGCCTTGCAATCTATGTAATTAGTTCAGCACTATTTATTTACATCTGGAATAAAGCATCTTACAGGTTTAATAAAAAAAATCTTATATTATTATCAAATATTTTTGTGTTTTTAATTCTATTCATAATCGGATTTTTTGTTGAAACAAATGTTTTATACTTTTATTCAGGATGCTTTTTTCTTGGAATTTTCATGTCATCTTATTTAATACTGCCATATTCTCTCGTTCCTGATCTTGTAGATTATTGCCGGTATAAAACCGGAGTCCATCATGAATCTATTTTCTTTGGTGTCTGGATATCTACTCATCAGCTGGGTCTCGCAATATCCGGAATAATGATAGGAGTGGTTTTGAAATTATCACAGATCAGTTCTCAAGGAAGTGAAATAATAAAATATAACCCTTTAGGAATTAAGATTTTATTCGGACTAATTCCCGGAATTTTACTACTGACAGGTTCATTAATTCTGCAATTATATAAAATTAATCGCAATACAATTGAAGAGATAAATAATAATGAAAATAATTATTAATTTATATCATATTTTCCGGTTAAAATATGCTTTTAAGAACTGGAGCACCGAAAAGATAATTAAACATCAGAACTCAAGAATCAGAAAATTATTAAAAATCATAGAAAAAAAGTCTTCCTTTTATAATGACATTTATAAAAGTCGGAATATACAATCAATACATGATCTGCCTCTAATGACTAAAGAGATCATGATGGAAAATTTTAATAAAATCAATACAGTAGGGCTTGATCGTAATTCATTAATTGAATTTAAAATTGATCAGGAAAGAAAGAATCTTTTTGGATTATATAAAAAATTTTCTATTGGATTATCCTCCGGAACAAGCGGAAATAAATGTTTAACGGTATTATCGCCCAAAGAACGCAATCTATATTCCTGCCTGCTATGGGCAAGAAAAGGTCATCTATCACAGATTAGACATCACAAAATTTTATTTGCAATACGTACTAACAATCCTGCCTACACTTCTGTCTCAAAATATGGAGTCTATTTCCATTATATTGATTATACCCGATCTATTGAATCAATTATCAATATAATCAATACTGAGAAATTGAATATTATTGCCGGACCGGTTTCAATGTTAAAATTAATTGCCGAAAATAAATCATTAATTGATAGTAAAATTGAGGCTGTTGTATCATATGCTGAAGTTCTGAGTAAATACGATGAGGAATTACTTGAATCTGTATTTGGTGTTCCAATATCGCAGATTTATCAGGGAGCTGAAGGATTCATTGCTTCAACATGCAGACATGGAAAACTTCATTTAAATGAGGATGCTATATTTTTTGAATTTGAAGAAATACAGGATGGTTTAAAAAATATTATTATAACTGATTTGTACAGAACGTCTCAACCTTTTATACGCTATAAATTGAATGATGTTCTTGAACTTTCCGATGAACCATGCTCATGCGGTTCTAATTTCAAGGTAATCAAAGCAATACACGGACGGGTTGATGATTTATTTCTCCTTAAAACCTCTGCAGGAAAGATCAGATATTTATTCAGTGACTATGTCCGGCGTTCTATAAATCAGGCCTCTGACCAAATTTTAGAGTATCAGGCAATTCAGAATAATTATAATCATATTGAAATACGGTTAAAACTGAAGAGTGATTCAAATACTGAGTTAATAAAAAAAACAATTTTAAGTAATTTAAATTTCTACATGGAAAAAATTGGAGTTATTCCAGTGTCAATTAATTTTTCAGACATTGAGCCTGAAAAAAATACCAGATCCAATAAACTCATCAGAGTCATCAGAAATTTTAAAAAATGATAATTAGTCAGGTAAATACTGAAAATCAAATTAATGAGTTTATCAAACTGCCGGTTGAAATATATAAAAATTATAAAAATAGAGCACTTACTTCTGAAAAAGACATGAAACATATTCTTAATTCAGCAATAAAATCCGATAGCAAAAGTACAATTTCATTTTTAGGAATAGAAAATGACAAAACTATTTGTCGAATTATGCTTACAAATATCGATGAAAAAATCAAATCTGCTAATTTTTCTTTTTTTGAATGCCTGCCCGGATATAATAATTCAGCACATCAACTTATAACATTTTGTGAACATCATTTGAAAAAGCATAACATAGAAACTATTACAGGACCGGTATATAATACTCTAAGCTGCGGTTTACTTACCACCGGATTTGATTATCAACAGACTATTTTTACTAATTATAATCCTCCATGGTATGAAGAAATATTTAAAAACAACAGTTACATTTCTATTAAAACATTAAACTCATATTTATTAGATAAAAGTTCCAATTTTCCAATGGATTTCAAACCTGATAATATTAAAACAAGATGTTTAAATATTAAAAATATGAATGAAGAATTTAGCAGGTTTCAAAAACTTCAGAATGCGATTTTCTCTGGAAGATCCATGACCTCAGAAATTAATGCAACTAATAACACCGGATTCATTGAAAAACTTTTTCCCTTAATTGATGAAGATTTAATTATAATTGCAGAAAGCCCAGATAACGAACCTATTGGGGTTTTAATCTGTCTTCCTGATCATTATCAACTGAACTTCGAAAACAGGATTACACGTGCCCGCCTTATAAGTATTGGAGTTATAAAAAAATGGCAGAAACAAGGAACCGGTCTGGCAATGATTCAGCACTTAACACAAAATTTAATTATGAAGAATTATTTACAGCTTGAAGCGTCCTACATATTACAGAATAATCTTCCTCCACAGGAATTATTAAAAAAATTTCATGGCAAACTGATAAAGACGCATGTAATTTATAAAAAAATTTTAATTTGAAGTATTTTAACAAAATACTAGATGACAATAGTACCATACCACATTCATATTATTCGTTCTTATAGATATTATTTCTTTTATAATTAGTACATCATTTCATTAATTAAAAACAGCACTTTCCATCTACGAATAAACCTGAATAAAAACATAAATTCAAAAAAGGCAACAAAAATACCGAATATTTTTCTTGACATATGAAGTTAAAATATTTTATTGGACTTACAAGGGACGGTAATATGTTTGTAAGAAAAACAAAACTTTCTTCCCTGATTAAAAAGGAGAGAACTAAAGAAAGAAAGCTCTGCAAAGAACAATTCAGCAGAGACATAAAGACATGTCTTTCCGAACTTAAAGAGGATTATGAACAGAAAATTAAAATTCTTAAGAAGGATTTTAATGATGAACTAAGAAAGAAGGATAAAGAAATTTCCGTTCTAAAATCCGAAATCGCGAATAATCACAGAGACTATCAGAATCTGAGACAAAGAGAAACAGATCTGGACAATATGAGCGCTGAACTTGAACAGATTATTGAAACAATGAATATCAAGATTCAGGAATCAATGCAGCCTTTTTACAGAACCAGAGCCATACTTGCAGGAACAAAAAGAAAATCCGATAAAAAACACTCAAAAGTTGAAACAATCTTCCGGGCAGTCCAGTGACTGCCAATATATAATTCCGTTTAAAATCAAATAAAGTTACGTGTATTTTACATATCATTGAATTTTTAATAATTGACATCTTGTTATTGAAAATGATGATTACATTTTTACAAAATATGAATATATTATGGAGAATAACATGAATAATAAACTGAAAGAAATAATTTCAGATGATAATAAATATCTGTTTCAGAATTACGGCAGCAGACTTGCAGTGGAATTTAAAAAAGGAAGAAAAAGTTTTCTTTATGATCAGGACAATAAGAAATACATTGATTTTTTCTCCGGCATAGCCGTATGCACATTAGGTTACAATTATCCTGAACTTAATAAAGCGCTGATCAGACAGGTAAAATCAATTCTGCATACTTCAAACTGGTTTTTAAACAGCAACCAGACTGCAGCTGCGGAATTAATCTCGTTAAATTCTTTTCCGGGAAAAACACTTTTCGTAAACAGCGGAACCGAAGCTAATGAGGCTGCAATTAAGCTTGCAAGAAAATACGGTATTTCCAAAAACGAAGAGAAATATCACATTATTTCATTTTCCGGGTCTTTTCACGGAAGAACATTCGGAGCAATGTCCGCAACAGCACAGGAAAAAATCCATAAAGGTTTCGGTCCGGTTGTCCCGGGTTTTACATATCTTCCGTTTAATGACATTGAGGCATTGAAAAATGAAGTAAAATCTGGAAATTACTGCGCTGTTATATTCGAGTGCATTCAGGGTGAAGGAGGAATCAGACCTGTAGACAGACAATTCATAAAAGAGGTTCATTCAATCTGTAATGAGAATGATATACTTCTGATTGCTGACGAAGTACAGACTGGTGTCGGAAGAACCGGTAAGGTTTTTGCATTTCAGAACTATGAAATTACTCCGGACATACTCACACTTGCAAAAGGACTTGGAGCCGGTCTGCCTATCGGAGCTATTCATACTACCGACAGACTCTCAGCAGTATTGTCACAGGGTACTCATGGAACAACATTCGGCGGCAACCACCTTTCCTGCAAGGCTGCGGAAATTGTATTAAAAACTGTCACTTCAGAAGGTTTCCTTGATAAATTATCGGAAATTTCAAAACTGTTTTTTGATGAACTTAATGAAATGAAAAAATCATTAAAAATAATCAGGGATGTCAGAGGAATGGGTCTGCATATAGGAATTGAAATTGACAGGGACGGACTTGGCATTGTAAAACAGGCGCTTGCAAAAGGTCTTGTAATTAATTGCACTGCCGGAAATGTTATCAGAATAATGCCGCCTTTGAATATTGATAAAAAAACCGTAATAAAAGGTCTAAAAATTTTCAAAGAACTTTTGATGGAGCAGAATAATGAAAATTAAAAAATTAAAATCAGCACATCTTCTAAAAGATTCGGATTTATCCAGAGACGAAATTATCAGCGTTTTTGAACTCACTGCAAAACTTAAAAAAGCCGTTAAGTCGGGCAAAAAACATGCTCTGCTGAACGGCAGAACTCTGGGCATGATTTTTGAAAAAAGTTCTACAAGAACCAGGGTATCATTTGAAACCGGAATGTACCAGCTTGGAGGTCATGCGCTGTTCCTCAGCAAAAACGACATTCAGATCGGACGCGGCGAAACCATTGCAGACACATCCAGAGTACTCTCAAGATATCTTGACGGAATAATGATAAGAACTTTTGAACAGAACAAAATAAATGAACTGGCGGAATATTCATCAATTCCGGTAATTAACGGTCTTACAGACGACTATCACCCGTGCCAGGCTTTAACCGATTATTTCACAATATTCGAAAGAGTAAAAACGCTTAAAAATGTTAAACTTGCTTTTATCGGAGACGGCAATAATATGGTTAATTCCCTTCTGCTGACAGGTGCAATTCTTGGAATTGATGTTTCAGTTGCCTGCCCGGCTGCTTATACAGTAAAGCCGGAAATTCTTGAAGAAGTCATGAAAGCTGCATCTTCAAGCGGAAGCAAAATCACAGTAACAGATGACATAAATCTTGCAGCATACAAGGCAGATTACATTTATACTGACGTATGGGCAAGTATGGGACAGGAAGAGGAAATGAATGAAAGGAAAAAGCATTTTGAAAGCTACAGAATATCCAAAAAGCTGCTTTCAGACAACTGTCCAGATGCACTTGTCATGCATTGCCTGCCGGCTCATAGAGGAGAGGAAATCGATGCGGATGTACTGGAATCAGAAAATTCCATTGTCTTTGATGAAGCGGAAAACAGACTGCATACACAGAAAGCCATAATGGCTATGCTGATGAAATAATAGCGGAGGAAACATATGGAAATTAAAAAAGTCGTACTCGCATACTCAGGAGGTCTGGATACTTCCATAATAGTAAGGTGGCTCATTGAAAAATATAACTGTGAGGTTGTATGCTATGCCGCTAATGTCGGACAGGAAGAAGAACTTGACGGTCTCGAGGAAAAAGCGGTAAAAACAGGCGCATCCAAATGCTACATAGAGGATCTTCGAGAGGAATTTGCAAAAAATTATGTATTCAAGGCAATTAAAGCTAACGCGATTTACGAAGACAGATATCTGCTCGGAACTTCTCTGGCACGTCCAATTATTGCAAAAAGACATGTTGAAATCGCTCTCAAAGAAGGTGCGGATGCCGTATGTCATGGCGCAACCGGCAAAGGTAATGACCAGGTAAGATTTGAACTGGCCTTTAAAGCGCTTGCTCCCCAGCTTAAGATCATCGCTCCATGGAGAGAATGGGATCTGCATTCAAGATCACTTCTATACGATTATGCAGAAAAACACAATATTCCGGTTCCCGGAACAAAAGCAAAATCATACAGTATGGACCGCAACCTTCTTCACATAAGTTATGAAGGCGGAATTCTGGAAAATCCATACAATGAACCGGATGAATCAATGTTTATTCTCACCGTTTCACCGGAAAAAGCACCTGATAAACCTGAGTACGTCGAAATTGATTTTGAAAAAGGTGAACCGTCCGCAATCAACGGTGAAAAACTAAGTCCAGTGGATCTGATGGTAAAACTTAACAAAATCGCCGGCAAACACGGCGTTGGAAGAATTGATATAGTAGAAAACAGACTGGTCGGAATCAAATCAAGAGGCGTTTATGAAACGCCAGCCGGAACCGTTCTTATGGCTGCGCATCGTGATCTTGAATCCATCTGTCTTGACAGAGATACCCAGCACCTTAAAGATGTACTGGCTAATGAATATGCTACACTGGCATATAACGGACAGTGGTTTGCCAAGAAAAAACTTGCCCTTGATGCCTTTATTGACGAAACACAAAAAGAGGTTACCGGAACGGTCAGGGTTAAACTGTTTAAGGGAAATTGCACTGTTGTAGGCAGGAAATCGCCAGTATCGCTCTACAGTGAATCAATAGCTTCTTTTGAACATAGTGAACTGTATAATCATGCAGATGCTGAAGGTTTCATAAATTTATTCGGGCTGCAGACAAAAGTGGAATCGATGATAAGAAAACCTCAATACAAATAATGTCGTTTTTTGAAAATATTTGTATTTTTCGTCTAAAAAAATACTTTACTTTATCAATTGTATGAAATATATTTGATAAAGTAAGGTATACTTTTGTTTACACTATCCGGAGGAAAAATGGATATCACGTTTAAAGACCATGGAGAGCATAAGATTATTGCAATAAGCGGTGAGGTTGATTTATATAACGTAAGCGAGTTAAAAAAGCAGCTTTTCAGCATAACAGACGGTTCATGTCCAAGTGTAGTAATAGATATGAGTAATGTAAACTATATGGATTCATCCGGCATAGGTGCTCTTGTAGCCGGTCAGAAAAAAATGAAAGCGAATAACGGTAAATTTGCACTTATGAATATTCATGATGATGTACTGAACATACTTAAACTTGCAACACTTGATAAATTTTTCAAGATCTACAACAACATAAATGAACTTATTTAAAAATTATAACATTAGGAATAAAAAAAGGAGCCTTTCGGCTCCTTTTTTTATTCCTAATAAAGTTTTTTATTTCTTCCAATTAAAGTATACGATACTCCTACTTTAAAATCAGGCCCTGATATATTTTTGCCGGCAAATTTACCGGCATCATCAACACTTACAAATCCTGCACTGGCTATAACTGAAAATTTCTGATCAATATGATATTTTCCCTCAGCCCAGATTCCTGCTATTGATAGTTTTTCTTCCGCGTCTGTTTCTATGGATAAATCCTTTCTGTTATAAGAGATTGCAGCACTACCAAAACCTGCACTTGCACCTATAAGCAGTCTGTAATTCATCAGCGGATAGAGGTATTGAACTTTTCCCATATGTATAAAATGTCTATATTCCCTTTCAGTATCAACCGCTCCATTTGAATCAAGATCGGATTTGGAAAATGATCCTGTAAAGCCGTTATAAATTACGGAAACATTTGAAAATAAATCTACACCTACAATCCACCCGAATGATGACTGAAGATGCAGGTCATTTAGATAAATCGCTCCCGCTGTTCCTCCGACATTTACACCTGCAAAAAGAGATTTTGTCATTAAAATTAAAAATAAGGAAATTATTATTCTTTTCACTGTTTTCACCGCCGAATAAAATATTATTTATATTATCCCGAAATTTAGAACAAGTCAAGAAAACTTTTATTGACTTT
>JAFGJZ010000057.1 GCA_016928815.1 Spirochaetota bacterium | reverse complement strand
TTTTAAAAGTAGCCCGGGTCAGCAGATATTTCAATTTTTCCGTATATTGAACAATTTCGTCTCCGTTTTTAATCTGACCGCGGTCTATAACATCATCACGATCATAGATGATTATCGCAAAAACGAATTTATTGTTTATTTCGTGCTTGATGATCGTTTCAAGCTGATCTGTATGGAAGTTCCATAGTGGAATTGCCAGATTGTTTATTAACCTGTCAGTAATGATTTTACTCTCATCCTGAAGTTCAGAATATTTTTCAGTTTTTTCAAAAAAGAAAAATACTGTTACTCCGATTGAAAATATAATAATGGCTGAAAAAACCAGGAGAAATAAAACCTGATAGATAATAGAACTGTTTTTTTTCATTATATATGAAATCCTTAAATAAACACATTAAAATAACTGAGAAAAATAATCAATGAAAAAGCATGTTTTATTGAAAATTATGAAATTTTATATTATGTCTCATGAGAAACAGCCGATAATGTAATATAGTGAAAAGTTAAAAGTGAAAAGTGAAAAGTTAAAAGTGAAAAGTGAAAGAGAAAAGTCAGAAGTTCCTCTTTGGGGATCAGGGGGAGTTGCGAAGTCAAAAATAGAAAGTGTGAATAGAGGTATAATGATTATATGAAGAAAATTCTGATTATTATGATTATGTTTTCCGGCATAAACATATATGCACAATCCGCAGCTGAGCCTGAACTTACTCCCCAGGAGGAAGCGCGTCAGCTTGAAAGGTTCTCCGATGATGTCAGGTTTGATAACGCCAAAAGGTTTGTTGAACTGAAATTCTATGATAAAGCCCTGCAGTATTTAGGTGAATATATAGAAGTTTTTCAGAACGGCGCTCACAGGGTTGAAGCAATCACCTATATAGCGGAAATATATTTTCAGCGTTTTGAATATATGAAATCACTTCAGTATTATAATCTCTTATATGAGGAAAACAATAATAATGACATCGGCTTGAATGCATATTATAACATGGGTCTGTGTTATTCAAAAATGGGGTATACGGCAAAAGCGAATGAAATATACAACATACTGATATCCGAGCATCCGGCATCGGAAATAGCGCTTAAAGCCAGACTGCAGGTTGATGTTGACAGTATTATTAACTGAAGGTGTTTTTAATTACATATTCTGCAGAATTTTGCTGCATATCGGCGGAATGCTCATCTCTTTTCCTGTTCAAAAAGAGGGATGAAATAATTCCCTAGTCATCGGAAAAAATATTGACATAAATCATATCTTATCTGACCATGCCTCTAAAATATTAATGAATATAAATAGTTTGCTATTATATCAGGAGAAATTAGATGCCACTCACGAAATTGAGAAATATCGGTATTGCTGCGCACATTGATGCAGGAAAAACTACGACTACAGAACGTATTCTTTTTTATACCGGCGTAAACCGAAAATTAGGTGAAGTTCATGACGGTCAGGCTACTATGGACTTTATGAAACAGGAGCAGGAAAGGGGTATTACAATTGCTTCCGCTGCGATTACAACAAAATGGAAAAGTCATCAGATTAATATTATTGATACGCCGGGACACGTTGACTTTACGATTGAAGTTGAGCGTTCAATGCGCGTTATTGACGGACTTATCGGTCTTTTCTGTTCGGTTGGAGGCGTTGAACCGCAGTCTGAAACTGTATGGAACCAGGCTGACAGATATAAAGTGCCGAGGATTGCATGCGTAAATAAAATGGACAGAACCGGTGCTGATTATAAAGAAGTTATCCATCAGCTTGAAAAATATCTTGATGCAAATCCGATCGCTTTTCAGCTTCCAATGGGCGCTGAAGAGAACTTTAAGGGAGTAATAAACCTTATTGAGAATAAAGCGGTAATTTATCCTTCAGAACTGGAAAGACAGGAAATTGAAATTCCTGCCGAATATGCAGAGGAAGTGAAAACTGCCAGAAAGGAACTGATTGAAAAGATTGCTGATTATAATGAAGAAATAATGGAACTTTACCTCGCTGATGAGGAAATTCCGGCTGATCTTCTTAAAAAAGCCGCACGTGAATGTGTTCTTAAAATGCTTTTCACTCCGGTATTCTGTATGTCAGCCTATAAAAATAAGGGTGTTCAGGATCTTCTGGATGCAGTTGTGGCATATCTGCCGTCTCCGATAGATGTAGGTGCTGTTGTGGGTACTGACCTTGACGATGAAACAAAAACTCATGCCAGACATCCAAGCGAGAATGATCCATTTTGTGCTCTTGCATTTAAACTGATAAATGACCCTTATGTCGGCCAGCAGACTTTTATTCGTATATATTCCGGAAAACTGGAAAGCGGAATGCAGGTTCTGAATCCGGGTAAAAACTATAAAGAGCGTATAGGACGTATTCTCCGGGTTAAGGCAAAAGAAAGAGAAGAGCTTACTTCGGCCGGTGCAGGGGAAATTGTTGCATTAATCGGAATGAAGGAAACTAAAACCGGTGATACTCTTTGTGAATTGAAAAATCCTTGTATTCTTGAAAAAATTCATATTCCGCCTTCAGTAATTGAACTTAAAATTATGCCGGCAAATAAAAATGAGGATGAAAAACTCGGATTTGCGTTAAATAAACTCTGTACCGAGGATCCTTCTTTTCACTCGCGTGTTGATGAGGAATCAAATGAAACCATTATCGCTGGTATGGGAGAACTGCACCTTGAGATTATGGTAGACCGTCTTAAAGAAGAATTTAAAATTCTTGTTGAAACAGGTGAGCCGTCTGTTGCTCATAGAGAGGCAATGACTGTTCCTGTTGAAAATTCGCATAAATTCGCAAAACAGACCGGTGGTAAAGGTATGTTTGCAAACTGTACAATCAGATTTGAGCCGAATCCGGGTAAAGGATTTGAATTTGTAAACATGATTAAAGGCGGTGCAATTCCTGTTGAATTTATTCCGTCCGTTAAAAAAGGTCTTGAAAAAACTATGGCTGAAGGTATTCTAGCAGGATATGAGGTGCTTGATGTTAAAGCAATTCTGATCGATGGTTCATATCACCCGGTTGACTCTTCAGATATGGCGTTCCAGTTATGCGCATCTATGTGCTTCAAAGAAGCATTTAGGAAGGCAAGTCCGGTTATTCTCGAACCGGTCATGAAGGTTGAAGTTAACACTCCTGATGATTACATCGGTGATGTTATCGGCGACCTGAATAAGAGAAGAGGCAAGATCGGTGACATGAGAAGACACCGAAAAGGAGCGCAAAAAGTAAATGCAACTGCGCCTCTCTCGGAAATGTTTGGTTATGCAACTACACTTAGATCACTATCAAGCGGTAGAGCAAACTACGCTATGGAATTCCAGTCATATGAAAAAGTTCCGGCTGAAGTTCAGGAGAAAATTATTAAAGCTGCTGAAGAAAAACGTGCTCAAGGACGATAATTTTCTGTTTCTGTAGTTCAAAAAACCGTCCTATATGGGCGGTTTTTTTGTATTTAGAGATTTTTTTGTGAGGATCATATGCTGAAAAAGTGGATCGACTGTTTTAAAAATAAAAATTTCAGGATACAATGGATTATTACCTTTCTGTTTTCCGTTCCGGTGACCGTTCTGCTTCCACTGGTTCTTGCTTTTGTTGAAAAACGTAATGGAGTGCGTTTAGCCGACCCGGTACTTGAAATTCTTGTTCCGGTTGATCTGTCGGTCTTTATTTTCATTCTGCTGTATAGTCTGTCAATACTTGGAATTATTCATCTGCTTCATCATCCCTGCAGTGCTTTACTTACCGCTCAGAGTTATCTTGTTGTTCTGTCTTTGCGGATGCTCTGCATGTTTCTTGCTCCATTGGAACCTCCGGCCGGAATAGTTCCGCTTCATGATTTTTTTCTGGAGCATACTTTTTATTCGGGGAATGTAAACCTGAAAGATCTGTTTTTTTCAGGACATACGGCTATAATTTTCCTGTTTTTCGTAACTATTGAAAACAGAAGGCTGAAAATGGTATTTTTGGCAGGAACATCTTGTATTGGTGCGGCATTGATGCTTCAGCATGCTCATTATACAATCGATATTCTTACGGCAATAGCTGCATCGTATCTTTCAGTTGCTGTGGTACGTAATATATCAGGAAAATTTTCAGGAATTTACTGCAAAGAGTGCTGAAAATGTTATTTTACAATCGATTTCATTCGTGAAATCCATTTGCTGTCGGTACTCTGTTCTGATTTATAGAATTTCATAAATTTCGCGATTTGTCTGCAGCTTTTGGAGGAGAGGTAATGTTCAAGTTTACAGGCTTCATCATTAGCTTCATCCGCTGAGAAATTCAATATTACGGTCAGAAAATCTGCAATTGTTTTGTGTCTGCTGTAAACTTTTTCGGCTATTTCCCTGCCGACGGATGTCAGTTCGACATAACCGTATTTTTCATAATCAATCAAACCCTTTTCTTTGAGTTTTGACAAAGCTGCTGAAACGCTCGGCATTTTAATATTCAGACTCGCTGCAATTTCTTTGACCCTGACAACTCTTGAATTTTCAGAAAGTAATGCTATTGTTTCGATATAATCTTCCATATTTGCAGTTAAATCAGTATCTTCGAACATTTCAGTATGTTGTGTCATTTGTCAT
>JAFGJZ010000056.1 GCA_016928815.1 Spirochaetota bacterium | reverse complement strand
GACTATACTGATGTAATGGATAAAAATTATTCAAAATGGGCGAAATTTTATGATGGCTTTATGTTCTTTTTCCCGTTATGGAAGAAATGGATAAAAAGCGTGATACCTTTTATTAAACCGGCGAAAATTCTTGAAATATCATTCGGTCCGGGTTATCTGATGACTCAATATTCAAAAAATACTGAATATGAAATTTACGGCATGGATTACAATCCTGAAATGGTTAAGCTGACAAAAAATAAAATGAAAAAGCTAAAACATGCAGCAGAGATAATTCAGGGAAATGTTGAAAATATGCCTTATGATGATGCAGCATTTGATACCGTTATCTGTACAATGGCTTATACGGGATATCCTGACGGAAATAAAGCATTAAATGAGATTAGACGGGTTCTTAAGGATGACGGTGTTTTTCTGCTCCTTGATTATGATTTTCCCTCAAACAGAAATATTTTCGGATATATGTTCATGAAAATGATGGAGTCCGCAGGCGACATTCTGAAGGATATTAAAACTGATTTGAAAACATCCGGTTTTTCATTTGAGGAATCTGAAGTTGGAGGTTTCGGGTCAATTCACAGGTTTATCTGTAAAAAAATCTGATTATGCTCCTGAGCTTTTTATGAAAAAACATTTCATTTCCGCCGGTTTTTCTAATTGACAGCCTTCATTTAAAGAATTCATTATCAATTGAATTTACTTATCCGGGGCTATCATGAATCAGGACCAGCTTAAATCGTTATTATTGAAACTTGAGGATGAGGTTGATGATTTTACTCTTCTATATTCCGGAAAAGAAAGCAAAAAAGTTGATGGTCTGTATAAGCCTGACACTCGTGAAATCATTATTCATAATAAGAATCATAAAACTGAAAATGAAATTATTTATACGGGAATACATGAGTTTGCGCATCATATTAATTGTACAAAATCTGCAAAACCCGTAACCTCGAGATCCCATACTGTAATATTCTGGGATATTTTTCATCGCCTGCTTTATAAAGCGGAGCATGCCGGAATATACAATAATATTTTTAAAACCGACCCGGATTTTCAGGATTTGACCAAATCAATAAAAGAAAATTATCTCTCACTAAATGGAAATCTGATGAAGGAATTCGGTGCAAAACTTATGGTTGCAATGCAGCTTTGTCAGGAAAAAAATGTAAGTTTTGAAGATTACGTGGACAGGGAACTCGGTCTTCACAGGACGGCTGCTAAAACACTGGTAAAAACCTATGAGCATAATGTAAATCCTGAAATCGGGTATGAAAATATGAAAACTGTCGCGAAAATTAAAAATAATGAAATACGTGAGCAGGTTCAGGCTGCATTTCTGAACGGAAACAGTCCTGATATGGTCAAGGCATCATTCTCAAAACATATCAGAGAACAGCAGGAAATGAGCAGGATTGAATTTCTTGAACAGGAAAAAGACCGGGTTAAAGAGACAGTTGAGCGTCTTAAAAACCGTCTGGTCGAGCTTGAGAGTGAAATACGTAAAATGCGGAAATCAGGAGAATCCGGAACAGATGAAATTTTCGCCGGTGACGCAACTGATGAATAAATCTGCAGCAAAAAAGGTTTGCGGTTTGCGGCTGTCAGTGGTATATTAATAAAAATCGATTAAAGAGGTTACGGCAATGTCAAAATTTTTAACATATAGATGTGATGTCTGTGAAAAAACTTCAAGAATTAATGACGGTGATCCTATTCCTTTCTGCTGCGGAAAAATTATGCAGAGACTGGAGCTTGATCAGTGTACAGATCCTAAAGATGCGGAAAATTCCCGTTTCAGCCGTGAAGATGATCCGTGTGATGATAACCGCAGCAATTGATTTGCTGACTGCAGATGATTTTATTTTATATTGGGAAGTTCCTTTTCCCTGATGATTTTTTCAAGCAGACCGTAACAGCATTCTTCAAGAATGTCGTAAATTTCATTAAAATCATTCTGTGTTCCTCTATATGGATCTTTAATCCCGTATCTGAATACCGGATTTTTAGTAAAAGAGGCAATTTTAACGATTTTTTTTCTGAGAGAATCTCCTGCGCATTTTTCACTCACGGCTTTATAATTTTCATTGTCCATTACCACAAGATAGTCACTGGTTTCAAGATCGATGATTGTAAGCCGTCTTGACAGATGATACAAGGTAATTTTATGGTTTGATGCGCTTCTGACGGCGCGTAAATCTGGCTGGGAGTTTATAAAAGCCGGATTAATACCGGCTGAATCAATTTTGAAATGTTCTAAATACCCGTGTTCCTCCACAATCTTCCTGAATATTCCTTCTGCCATTGGTGAACGGCATATATTTCCAAGACATATAAAAATTACTTTAATCATTTTATCCGTCGATAATGCAGTATGAAATTTGAAATCTGAGATAGGTTGTTTCGTATAATAAATTATTCAAATCATTTTTTAAAAATAATCTTTCTTTTTCATCAAGTATTTCATCATTTACCGCATTTTTATATGTATTTAAAAACCTGTTTGCATGAGGAATTAATTTTTCTTTCAGGGCCTGATTAAGATTGGCTGAAGTGGCAGCTGTATTTTGAGTAAACTTTCCGGCTGCTGTCCACTGTTCATTATTAACTGTTATGTTTATGGATGCATTGTTTTTACCGTCTCCGATCAGAATGATATGCTGTTTATCTTTTTCGCTGGAAATTAGAACCCAGAGTAAAATGATGGTGTTGAAGAATGCATCTATATTCATCAGAATATCAGTCCTTTCGGTGCCGATAATTTTGTTGTCATTCGATAATGCTTTAACATATGACTGTTCAATCATATTCAGTCCGGTGACCATATATCTTATGCATCCCGATACGGTAGGGGGCTTA
Organism: Spirochaetota bacterium; assembly: GCA_016928815.1. Lineage (GTDB taxonomy): Bacteria > Spirochaetota > UBA4802 > UBA4802 > JAFGJZ01 > JAFGJZ01. The sequence goes on along the minus strand of JAFGJZ010000056.1, from coordinate 6,609 downwards.
ATCATGTTCATCGTACTTAAGAGATTGCCTTCGGCGGTAATGTTATTCTCATTGTCTACATTAAAATCAATCAATGACATCAGATATTTCCCTATTCAATTAAATTTTTTAAACGGTTAATTTCATTCAGAGCGTCTATTGGAGTCATATTATCCGTATCGATTCCCTTCAGTGCCTGAATGACCCTGTGATTGGCTGCATTGAATAATTCCATTTGAGAATTAAGATCATTATCTGAATCGGAATCAATGCTTTTTTTATTTTTTTCAAGACGGTTAAGTATTTTTGCCGCTTTATCGGTAATGGTTCTGGGTACTCCTGCAAGGGCGGCAACATGTATTCCATAGCTTTTATCAGCAGATCCCTTTACCACTTTATGGAGAAATTCCACACCGTTGACATTATCCTTAACAAGAACTGTATAATTAATAATTCCTTTTTGAGAGGATAGCTTTGTCAGCTCATGATAGTGTGTTGCGAACATTGTTTTGGCTTTAATGAATTTCAGGATATATTCTACAATTGCCCATGCAAGAGAAAGCCCGTCATATGTTGAAGTACCGCGTCCGACTTCATCCATTATTATTAGACTTTTATCAGTGGCATTATTAAGGATTGTCGCTGTTTCATTCATTTCAACAAGAAAGGTTGATTCACCTCTTGAAATGTTGTCTGAAGCGCCTATTCTGGTGAAAATTCTGTCTGCAATTGAGAGTTTTGCGGAGGCTGCAGGAACAAATGATCCTATCTGGGCCATGAGCTGGATAACGGCAGCCATACGTATGTAAGTAGACTTTCCTGCCATATTTGGCCCTGTTACGATTTTTACTATGTTTTCATCTGAATCAAAATTGATATCGTTCGGAATGAAAATCTCTTCAGTGAAGTATTTTTCAACAATAGGATGTCTTCCCTCAATTATGGAAACAGTTCCGTCTCCGCTGATTTCCGGACGTACATAGCGGTTATCCAGCGCACTTGAGGCAAGGGAGATAAAAAAATCAATTTCAGCAACCGTCAGCGCGAGATCCTGGAATTTATCTTTCTGCTCGAGAATTGCATCAACAATTTTCCTGACTTCATTTTTTTCGATTTCCGTAATTTTATCAGCTGAATTGAGAATGTCAGTTTCAAAATTCTGAAGCTCTTCCGTTGTATATCTTTCCGCGTTTACAAGTGTCTGTTTTCTCAGATAATAATCCGGAACCTTTGAAACCTGGCCCTTGCTTATTTCAATGTAGTATCCATGTACTTTATTGTACCTGACCCTGAGAGTGGGGATTTCAAGTTTTTTCTTCTGTTCCTCCTGATATGAAAGCATCCAGTCTTTCGCATCGCTTTTCAGTGAATACAGTCTGTCCAGATCTGAATTATATCCTTCACGTATTACTCGTCCCTGTTCGATTGATACTGCCGGTTCGTCAGTGATTGCTTTTGAAATGATGTCATGGATTTTTGTCATGAGAGGCAGTTTTTCGGATATTTTCCTGATTTTATCATCAGGCTGTTTTGCAAGAATTTTATGAATTTCCCTGACGGCATTCAGTGCATTTTTAAAGGCTATGAAATCTCTCGGAAAATATTTATCCATGTTGAAACGTGAAATAATTCTTTCTATATCGGGGATGTTGCGCAGATGAGTTTGAATTTCGCTGATCAGTTCATGATATTCATGAAAGTACTGTACAATATCGAGTCTGTTTTCAATATCCGCCGTATTAATCAGTGGCTGCAGAATATTTATTTCAAGAAACCTTTTGCCCATTGCTGTACGGCAGTTGTTAAGAATTGAAAAAAGGGTATAGTTTCTTGTATTGTTCCGGGAATTATAAACAAGTTCGAGGTTATTTATTGTTGCCTCGTCAAGTATCATTCTGTCAGATGAATTCAGTTTTTTTGGAAATTTCAAATGTGAGAATGATCTTTTATGTGCGTCTTTAAGATATTCAAGAATTGATCCTGCAGCGATTATTTCTAGATCAGTGTTCAGTTCAAGACTTTTAATTGACTGAAGCGAGAAAACATCCTTTATGGTGTTTTCAAGATATTCACGGTCATAAAGCCAGTTATTTATTCTGTTTATGTAGATATTTCTGTTTTTAATGCAGTCTGAAAAAAGCTGGTCCTCTTCGTTTTCATTTAATTTAAGAATAATTTCCCTGGGATTGAATTTCGCTATTTCACCGCGGAAAGTATCAATGTTTTTAATGAAACTTGAAATGAAAAAATCACCTGTTGAGATGTCTATGCAGGAAACGGCGATATTCATGTCATCAATAATAACTGATGCCAGAAAATTATTCTCATCTGACTGAAGAAGGTTGCTTTCAATAACCGTACCGGGAGTAATTATCCTTACGACTTCGCGTTTAACAATTTTACCTTCAGATGGAACAGTTTCAAGCTGTTCGCATATTGCCACCTTTTTTCCTGCTTTAATAAGTCTTGATATGTAGCTGTCGGCTGCGTGATAGGGTATTCCGCACATCGGTACATCATTCTGACGTTTTGTCAGAGCGATATCGAGTATTGCCGAAGCAGCATGGGCATCTTCAAAAAACATTTCATAAAAATCACCCATTCTGAAAAAAAGAATGGCTTCAGCATGTTTTTTCTTTATATCCAGATACTGTCTGAGCATCGGAGTTAATTTCAGGTTATTGTCCGTCACCGTAGTAATACTGCACTCCATCGTCATTTTTTACAAAAACTATATTGCCGTTCAGACCGAATTCCTCCGCCAGACGTATTCTGATTTTTAATGCATCCTCCGGGTCGGCTGTCTGTTCCACATAAAGAGAGAAAAATGTCTTTTTGCGTACAACAATTACATGTTTGAAACTATTATTAATTAACTCCTTTATATTTTCAACATTTTTTAAATTATGAAACGGACCTAATTCAATTACATAAAAATTGCGGTTTTCTACAGTATTTACATCATCTTCCGGGGAAATATTCAGAAAATCAGTGTCAGGATCGCTGTTTTTAAGATAAGAGCCGGTATAAACAGGGTTAAACTGCTTAATTTCTGCAAGTCTTTCTCTGCAAAAATCAGCTTCAGGACTTTTAGGATAATTTTTCAATATATCTGTATATATTGAAAATGCGGGATTATACTGTTTTCTGTATTCATACTGTCGGCCGAGAAGAAACAGTGAGGAAATTTCAACACCAGTATCGGCAAACTGCACGCTGCTGATGCTCAAATTAGCCGTATATACTGTAGAATTTCCGGAAACTTTCTGTTCAAGATAATTATGGAGCAGCCGGGCTTCAGGATAAAAATAAAATTTCGGTCCCTGTTCAATACATAGGGAGCATAGCCGGTAAGACTCGCTGAATAACTGCTTGTGGAAATATGCTTTTGCCTTGAAAAAATAGAAATCATAATAGTATCCGCTTTTAGGATATAGTCTGATTCCTGCGTCTGATTCTCTTTCAAGATTTTCCCAGGATGACTGAAGATAATAGATAGAACATATTTTAAACCGGCAGTATGATTTGGTCTCATAATTGGGGGACTTTTTTTCAATATTGCGGAATTTAACAATTGCTGATTTTGCCGGAGAAGTGTGGTCCGCTTCAATAATATCCAGACGTTCCAGCTGGGATGATTTTGGAAATTTTTTTTTAAATTCACCGATTTTTGCAAGTACCGAAGCTGAATTGTTTTTCTGTTCCAGATTTTCTATTTCAAGAAGATATTTTTTTTCACTTTCTGCAAAAATAATTAATGAGGAGAACAGTATAACTGCAAAAGCTGCAGAAAATTTATATTTTTTCAGCAATAAAAGTAGCTCCTTTGAGCTCTGTAATTTTAATATTATATATTCTGCCGATATCATTAATATTCCCGTCCATTACTGCCGGATGGTTTAGAAAAGTTCTTCCCATTACTTTATTATCGTCTTTTTTACTTACTCTTTCTATAATAATTCTTTGCTGATTTCCGACAAATGTTTTTAGTTTGGCATGTGCGGCTTCCCTGTGAGCTTTAATTAACTCTGAAAGCCTTTCCTTTTTTGTTTCTTCCGGAACCTGATTTTCCAGGCCTGATGCTGTTGTTCCGAGTCTCGGAGAATATGCATAGGTGAAAATTTCATCATAACCTACCTGTTTTATTACATTCAGTGTTTCAAGGAAATCTTTCTCTGTTTCACCGGGGAAACCCACAATAATATCAGTCGAAATGAAATATGATTCAAGCGTGCTTTTAATCTTTTCAATAATTTTCAGATAATGTTCAACTGAGTACTTTCTGTTCATTGCCTGCAGAATCGAATCTGAACCGCTCTGAAGAGGAAGATGAATGCTGTCTGCGATGTTACCGCGGCTGCTGATGACATCCACAATTCTGTGATCAAAATCCTTTGGATGAGAGGTAAGAAAATTAATTTTTTCAATTCCATTAATTAATGATGCCCTGTCCAGCAGTTCGTAAAAGGGAATATCTTTATTATCCTGTCCGTACTGATTTACATTCTGACCGAGAAGCGTAATTTCCATAACTCCGCTCATAGCGGATTTTTTTATAAAATCTAGAATATGGCCGGATGAAAAACTTATCAGCGGACCGCGAACATAGGGAACTATGCAGTAAGTACAGAAATTTTCACATCCATGGGTGATTGTTATCCATTTATGCCATGGTGTACTGTCTTTGGATGAAATCAGTCCCGGATTCAGCCTTTCTGTAAATTTGTCTTTTTCCTGAGAAATAAACAGCTGCTGCCGTCCGCCTTTAATGTAATTTTTTACAATCTGTCCTATTCTCGGACTTGTGTATGGCCCTATAACAAGATCAGCAATTTTATCATCAATAAATTTCTGGCCGATCCGCTGAGCCATGCATCCGCTTGCTACAACAATTCCATTTTTTCGGCGCATATGAGCCTTTGATTCGCGAATGTTGGAATATGCTCTGTCTTCTGCATTTTTTCTGACAGAGCATGTATTGTAAATGATTATATCAGCTTCATTTTTATCTGCAGCCTCTGTAAATCCTTCTGAATCCATTGAAAGCTGCATGAGTTCGGAATCACTTTTATTCATCTGACAGCCGTATGTCTCGATGAAATACTTTTTATTCATCAGATAATGCCGGCCTTCTTGAATACATGATCAATATTGCTCAGGTAACGGTCAAGACTGAAAATACCGTCAATTTCTTTCTGAGATAAAAGTTTTTTGACCCTTTCATCCGATGAAACAAGTTCTTTTAATGAACCTTTTTTATCCCAGGTTTTCATTGAATTTTCCTGTACGATTAAATATGAATCTTCACGGGAAATTCCTTTTTCAATAAGCGCAAGCAGCAGGGACTGGGAGAAGAAAAGTCCGCCTGTTTTATTGATGTTATCCTGCATGTTTTCGGGATAAATATGAAGATTTTTTATGACAAAAATCATTTTATCAAGAATGTAGTCCAGAGAAATTGTAGAATCAGGCAGGATAATTCTTTCCGCAGAAGAATGTGAGATGTCTCTTTCATGCCAGAGAGAAACATTTTCAAGAGCGGTCATCAGATTGGATTTTATTACGCGGGATATTCCCGTAATTCTTTCGCATAGAATAGGATTTCTTTTGTGCGGCATTGCTGAAGAACCTTTCTGTCCGCGCTGGAAAGGTTCTTCCGTTTCACGTACCTCGGTTCTCTGCAGGTGTCTGAGCTCAACTGCCAGCTGATCAAGTGTTGATGCCGTTATTGCGACAGCCGACATGTACTCGGCATGTCTGTCCCGCTGTATTACCTGAGTGGAAACAGGATCAGGAGTCAGACCTACTCTGGAGCAGACTTTTTCTTCAATTACCGGATCAAGATTACTGAATGTTCCAACTGCACCGGACAGTTTTCCGAAGGAAATGTTTTCAATGGCTCTTTCTAGCCTGATTCTGTTCCTTCGGAATGCTTCATGGTATAAAGCCATTTTCATTCCGAATGTAGTCGGTTCTGCATGAACTCCATGGCTTCTTCCCATGCATGGAGTCATTTTGTGAAGCAGAGCCTTTTCTTTCAGAGCTTCCATTAAATTATCCACGTCTTCTAGCAGGATCTCTCCGGCCTGTTTCATCTGTATGCACAGTGCGGTATCACCGATATCTGATGAAGTAAGCCCGTAATGTATAAACCGGCTTGGCTCGCCGACTTTTTCTGCTACAGACGTAAGAAATGCAATTACATCATGATGCACTTCAGCTTCAATTTCATTAATTCTTTTCAGGTCAAAATCAGCTTTTTCTTTTATTGTTTTCAGATCTTCTGAAGGTATAAGTCCCATTTCAGCATTTGCTTCGCAGGCGGCAATTTCAATATTCAGCCATATTCTGAATTTGTTTTCAAGTTCCCAGATGTTTCTTATTTTTTCGCGGCTGTATCTTTCAATCATTTTAATTCCCGTTTCTTTTAACTATACCTGTATTCCAAGGTTAAAATTCAAGCGATTTTTTGAAAAATTAACATATTTGAAGGTCCGGAAGATATCGGAATTTGATTAATTTAATGTTCTTAAATCAGATAAATTATGATTAGATTTTCAGCAGAACTGGTAATTTTTCTATAAATGATATTTTTTTGAAGAAACTTAATTTTAAAGCTGGCTTTTCATT
>JAFGJZ010000055.1 GCA_016928815.1 Spirochaetota bacterium | reverse complement strand
TATATTCAGTATAATTATCTTTTCCGCTAATCTCATTTTTAATGAGAAAGGAAAACTTCATCTTGCTTTTCATCTTGCAATCTTTGAAATTACAATTCATGCCGCATTGGCAACAATATGCATTGGCTGGGAAAGTAATTTCTGTTTTTATTCCGTTGCTATATGCAGTGTGATAATGTTTTCAACTTTTCTCAAAATGAAAATTAAAATTATAGATGTAGCACTTTCGACAATTTTATATCTTTTTGCTTTTGCTTATGTAGTAATTTATCCTCCGCTGTATAATGTTGATAAATTTATTATCGGAGCCATGGGACTATCAAATATTTTAATAATTATTCCGTTACTGACAACAATTTTTTACAGTTTTTATAATGCAACAGAGATATTAAATCAGAGATTGAAAAATGCATCTGAAATTGACGGCTTAACAGGTGTTTACAACAGAAGATTTTTCAATGAATATTCGGAAATTGAAATTAAAAGAATTATAAACGAACGCAATTATGCAAAAAATATGAATTATACTTCTAATTTTGCTCTTGCTATAATTGATCTGGATGACTTTAAAAAAATAAATGACACATACGGACATATCACCGGTGATAATGTATTAATTCAAACAGTTAATATCATAAAAAAAATTATATTTACCAGAGATATTGTATGCAGATATGGCGGCGAAGAATTTGTTGTACTTTTTACGAAAACTTCAAAAGAAGGGGCTATTCAGGCGATTGAAAAAATACGTAAAGAGGTTGAGCGATCTGAATTTATTTTTAATGATGATGTAAAGGAAGGACATGTGACATTAAGTATAGGTTTCGCCAGTTTTGATGACAGCAATTTTAATAATATTAATGACATTTTAAAATTAGCTGATGATAGATTATATGCAGCAAAATCGGGTGGTAAAAACAAATTAATCTGCAATTAAATTATCTGACTTTACTGTTTTCAGTTTTTATTACTGCCGTTTCCATTCCTTCATTTCCTCCGAAACAAAAAAATCAATCATTAATGAATATATATTACCTATCAGTTCCGGTGATACACCATATTCTGAAGCCAGAGCTTTTTTTGTTTCAATTACTTTTTTTACTCTGTCCGGATCCTTTACCGAATTTTCACTTGTTTTAAATTTTACCGCCGCATGCACATAGTCGGAGCGTGATGCGATAAGTTTCACGATACTTTCATCTATAGAATCTATTGCTTCTCTGATTTCATACATGTTTTCACATTCATCTGCAGTTTTCATAATCACAATCTCCGGATTAATATTCATTTATCCGGCATCAGGGATTGAATAATGTCAATACTAAATAAAAAAATTAAAAAAAGTAAAATCCAATATCTATACTTTAATTTAACCGTCCAATTGAAAAATAATCTAAATTTTTCTTTATATTTTTACATTATTAGTATATAAATATATCATAACGTTCATGAAAGGTGTATTTTTGTGATTAATTTAAACGGATTCACAATAACAGAAGAAATATTTAAAAGCTATAATTCAACCATTTACAGAGGAATTAAAAATGACCAGGGTTTGCCCGTAATTGTAAAGCTTCTTAATCATGAATTTCCGTCTGAAAATGATCTTTCGTATTTTAAACGTGAATTTGAAATTATGTCCAAGCTGACAGGTGACGGCATAATAAGAGTTTATTCTCTTGAAAAATATGATAACACTCTGGCAATCATTATGGAAGATTTCGGAGGGGAATCACTGGCTAAAATTCTTCATTCAACCGTTATGGAACTGCAGGACAAACTTTCACTTATGCTGAGAATATCAGATATACTTATTCAGGTACATAAACAGAATATAATGCACAAAGACGTTAATCCGTCTAACATAATCTGGAATCCTTCCCTGAAAATAATTAAAATTATAGATTTTGGAATCTCTTCCGAAGTAACAAAAGAATCATCAAGATTTGTAAGCCTTCAGACACTTGAAGGGACTCTTGATTACATCTCTCCCGAACAGACAGGCAGAATGAACAGGCCTGTCGACTATCGGACTGATTTGTACTCAATGGGTGTTATGTTCTATGAAATATTAACCGGACAGCTCCCTTTTAAAGGCAATGATGATATTGAAAAAATATACAGTCATATCGCTCAAAGTCCGGTTCCTCCTGAAAAAATATCTCCTGAAATACCTGAAATGCTGTCTGTAATAATTTTAAAATTGCTGTCAAAAAACGCTGAAGAAAGATATCAGTCGGCATTGGGTGTCAAAACAGACCTGCAGAAATGCAAGGATCAGCTTAAATCAAAGGGAAGAATTGATAAATTTAAAATTGCAGAAAATGATTTTACTGATAAATTTCAGATTTCCGGAAAAATTTACGGGCGCAATAATGAAATTGAAAATCTGATTGAGATGTTTGACCAAATTTCAGAAGGCAGATCCGGAATAATGTTTATAAGCGGCTATTCGGGTGTGGGGAAATCCGCTCTGGTAAATGAGATTCAAAAACCTGTTTCTTCTAAAAAGGGACGCTTTATCACGGGTAAGTTTGATAAACTGGAGCAGAATATACCGTACAGTGCGCTTATACGCGCTTTTAATTCACTAATCCAGCAGATGCAGTCGGAACCTGAAGATCAAATTAAATTTATTCAGCATAGACTTGATGAAATTCTTGGACTCAATGCGCAGGTTATTATTGACCTGATTCCCGATCTTGAGAATCTTATCGGACAGAGAAATCCTGTTCCCGATTTAAGTCCGATTGAAGCACAGAACAGATTTCAGCTTGTTTTCCGAGATTTCATCCAGATATTTGCGGACAAAGACAGTCCTCTTGTAATTTTTCTGGATGATCTTCAATGGAGTGATGTTACAACCTTGAATCTGCTGAATTATCTTGTTTCCACAGAAGAACTGAAATATGTATTTTTTATAGGAGCTTACAGGGACAATGAAGTAAAAAAAGGACATCCATTACTTCAGGTCATTCAGGAAATGGAAAATAAATTAAGCAGAGAGACATTCCCGTTCAGAAGACTTGTATTGAAACCTCTGAAAAAAACTGCGGTTAATCATCTCATATCCGATACTTTCAGGTGTACAGCTGAACTGGCTGAACCGCTGACTTCTCTTGTTTACCGGAAAACTGATGGAAATCCTTTTTTTACGAATCAGCTTTTAAATACACTGCATCACAGGGGAGCTTTCACATATGTTCCTGAGAACGGCTGCTGGAACTGGGATCTGAACGAAGTGGGTAAAATGGAAATCAGTGAAAACGTAATAGATCTGCTTGTTAATAATCTTAAATCACTTCCTGATACAACCCTGATAATATTAAAACTTGCATCCTGTTTCGGTGACACTTTTAACATGAAAAATCTGTCATCAATCAGCGGACGCTCTGTAGCGGGTATCGGAAATGATCTTCTTTTTGCAATTGAAAAGGAAATAATATTTCCGTTAAGCAGTATTTACAGACTGATTAATATACAGAATTCCAAAGGTAATTCGACCGAATCAGGGATGGATTTCAGTTTCATGCATGACAGAATACATCAGGCTATTTATTCACTTTTGACTGAAGAAGAAAAAAGCCGGATGCATTTGAAAATCGGTTATCATCTCAAAAAGAATTATACTGAAGCCGGAAATTACATAAATATTTTTGATCTCGTAAATCATCTAAATATAGGAAAAGAACTCATTACTTCAACCGATGAAAGACTCCAGTTATCAGAACTGAATCTGCAGGCCGGAAAAAAAGCGGTAAAATCAACAGCATTTAACACTGCAGCTGATTATTTCGAGACAGGGTTGTCATTACTCTCAGAAGAAGATAAAATAAATAATCCTCATAAGTATTTTGAATTGTCTTTTGAATATGCGGAAGCCGTGTTTTTATCCGGAAAAATCGACAAAGCTGAACTGCTTTGTGAAAATTTATTTGAACTTGCTGATGATAATTTCACCAGAGCATCTGTTTATAACCTTAAGGCTGCAATTATGGAATTCCAGGGTAATTTGCCGGGTACTGTCAGTGAACTGCGGAAAGGACTTGAATTGTATGATATTAAATTCCCTGATGATCCTGAGCAGATAAACGGTCTCATACAGGAACGTATGGGTAAATTGCTGCAGTGGCTTGCTCAAACCGAAATTGAAAATCTTGTCAATCTTCCGGAAATGACAGACAGGAATATAATCATGACAATGCGCGGACTGTTTCTTATTGTTCCGGCCGCAATTCAATGCACTTTCCAGTATTACATCATATCAGTTTTAATGATGTTTGAACTTACAATCCAGTACGGTATAACCGGTTATTCTGCCAAATGCTTTGCGGACTGCGGTGTGATAATCGGTTTGATGACAGGTGATTATAAAACCGGATATAAACTTGGAGAGGCGGCTTTTGCAGTAATTAGAAAATATAAACTTGAAGCTCAAAAGCCTTCGGTATTTTTTATTTTTACGTATATATCATACTGGATTAAACACTACAGTGAAAGTATTGAATATTATGACATGTCTTTCAGAACAGGATTGGAAACCGGTGATATTTCACATGCAGCCTATGCAATAGCCCATAAGGTTTATTTAATGATGTATGTCGGAAGAAATCTCACTGAATGCAGGAATGATACGTTAAATGCAATTTCTTTCATAAAGGATAAGCATGCAGCTGCGCAGCAGGTGCTTGCTGAAATTGTATTATATGCCATTCAAAAACTGCAGTATATACCCGGATCAGATGAGGAAATTGATTTTGAAAAAAAAGATAATGAAATTACAGCAATGCTTGAAAGTATTCATAATATCACATCACTCTGCAGATTTTTTCAGCATAATGCTTATATAAATTTTATAATGGGCAGTTATGATGCTGCGGAAATGTGGTGCAGGAAAGTCGAACCGGTTCTTTTTGCATCAGCAAATGATTTCCCGTTACCGGATTTTCATTTGGTTAATGCTCTTCTTATGGTTAAAAAATACAGAAAATCCTCGTCTGACGAAGAAAAAAACAATTTGATGGATCAGATACTTTCGGTCAGCAGCAGACTTGAAAAATGGTCATCAGACAATGAAATTAATTTTGCCCATAAACATTTATTCCTGCTTGCAGAAATTGCGATTTTAAAAAATGAACCGGTTGAAGTAATTATGAATTATTATAAAGCGGCATACAATTCAATTGGTGAAGATGATTTTATTAATATGAAAGCGGTTATAAGCGAGCAGCAGGGGCTTTTCTGGCATGAAAGAAAAGAACATACAATTTCAAAAGCTTATATCCGGGAAGCGCATTATCTTTACAAACAGTGGGGGGCTTTTCAGAAGGTATATCTCCTTGAAAAGGAATTTACAACATTTTTTGCTCCTGAATCTCCTTCAAAATCAGATACAACCGGAACATCAAATACGGGCAGCAGATCTGGTTCCAATGACAGAATAGATACTGAATCCATTATAAAAGCTACGCAGGCAGTGTCGGGTGAAATTAAACTTGAAAAACTTCTCGGAATTCTTATGGAGACAATTATTGAAAATGCAGGAGCCCAGCATGGGTGTCTGCTTCTCGTCAAAGATGACGGTGAATTATATGTCGATGCAAAAAAAAGCATAAATTCAGAAAGAATAAGCGTAATGCAACAGCTTCCTTTCAGAGAGGATCCTGATCTTTGTCCGGAAATAATTAATTATGTTCTGAGGAAAAAGGATTCTCTTGTAATTGGAAATGCATATAAGGAAGGTCTTTTTACTGCAAACAGGTATATAGTTACCCATCAGATAAAATCCTTATTATGCATTCCGGTAATGCATAGAAATATTTTGAAAGGAATAGTGTATCTTGAAAATAATCTTTCAGATAACGTTTTTACTTCGGATAGGGTTGAGATAATTAATATCATATCTTCTCAGGCTGCGATTTCAATTGATAATGCAAGACTCTATGAGAATATGGAGGAAATAGTTAAAAAAAGAACTCTTCAGCTTAAAGAGGCCAATGACAAACTTAAGGAACTGTCATTGCTTGATCCGCTGACCAATCTTCATAACAGACGGTACATCATGGAATTTGTTACCGAACAGTCTGATAATTTTCTAAAAAGTAAAATACGGTCAATACATCATGCTAATAAAAGAAATGATCATATTAATGATAAGGTACTTGGAGTTTTCCTTATTGATATTGATTATTTTAAAAATGTCAATGATACATACGGTCATGCGGCGGGAGACAATGTACTTATTTCATTTTCATCCGCGCTCAGGAGAATGATCAGAACTGATGATTTTATTGTAAGATGGGGCGGAGAGGAATTTCTTATCATTTTGAACAACACTCAGGCATCCTATCTTGATATTTTTTCAAGGCTTGTTCTTGATACCATAAATTCCACACCTCTTAAGATTTCTGCTGATAAGGAAATATATAAAACATGCTCTATCGGTTATTCTCAAATGCCTATTTATGATGATATCCCTGATTTTATTACACTGGAACAGTCGATAAATATAAGTGATTATGCATTGTACATGGCAAAAGAATCCGGCAGAAACAGAGCGGCTTATGTTGAAACAGTTTCCAATAAACCTGAAACTGAAGAATGCAGAAATTACCTTTCCAATCTGTCAAAAAATACTGAATTAAATACTGATTATATTAACATCAGGTACATTCTTCCGGAAAACATATGATTTATTTTTACTGTAATTTTCAAAAGAAATATAAAACAAAAAAGACTGTCTTTTAGACAGCCTTTTTATAAATTTTTTATTTATCAAGAATGGCAATACCCGGAAGTACTTTTCCTTCAAGATATTCAAGTGATGCACCGCCGCCGGTAGAAATATGGCTGAATTTGTCTGCAAAACCAAGCTGTTCAGCAGCAGCAGCAGAATCTCCTCCGCCTATAATTGTTGTAGCGCCTTCAAGTGCAGCAATTGCCTTGCATACGCCGATTGTTCCTTTTGCGAAATTTTCCATTTCAAAAACTCCCATCGGTCCGTTCCAGACGACAGTTTTAGCGCCTTTAAGTTTATCGGTAAAAAGTTTTATTGACGCTTCACCAATATCAAGACCAAGTTCATCATCAGCAATGTCATCTACCGATACAGTTCTGAATGCAGTGTCATTTTTAAATTCTTTAGCGGCTATTGTATCAACAGGAAGAATTAGTTCAACATTCTTGTCTTTTGCTTTCTGCATCAGGGATTTAGCAAGATCCAGCTTGTCTTCTTCAAGAAGTGATTTCCCGATATTTTTACCCATAGCCTTGAGAAAAGTAAACATCATTCCGCCTCCGATAATGATTTTATCGGCACGGTCGATCAGGCTTTCAATAACTCCGATTTTATCGGATACTTTTGCGCCGCCTAAAATGGCGACAAGCGGTTTAACCGGATTTTCAACGACACCGCCGACAAATTCGATTTCTTTCTTCAGAAGAAATCCTGCAGCTGAAGGAAGAACAAGTGCAATACCTACGTTTGAAGCAGCTTCCCGATGAGCTGTACCGAAGGCATCATTTACGAAAAGATCTCCAAGTGATGCCCAGTACTTTCCGAGTTCCTTATCGCATTTTGATTCTTTTTTAACGGCTGTTCCGTTTTCAAAATCCTCAAAACGGGTATTTTCCAGCATTATGATTCCGCCTTCGGCAAGAGAAGATGCAGCACTTTCAACTTCGGATCCTCTTGTCGCAGGAATAAACCTTACCGGTTTCCCGATTATTTCAGAAAGTTTCACCGCTATCGGAGCAAGAGTATTTTTTGTTTTATCGGCCTCTTCTTTGACCCTGCCAAGATGGGAAAGAAGAATCGCCTTTCCGCCGTTATCAATTACATATTTTATTGTAGGAATAGCTGCACGGATACGTGTGTCATCAGTTATAACTCCATTTTTGATAGGTACATTGAAATCAACGCGGATAATTACTTTTTTGCCTTTCACGTCAAGGCTCTCAAGATATTTAATAGCCATATTCACCTCATTATTTATAAGTAAGCCGTATTTTTTTAAGATTTGCCCTGCAAGTCAAGATAAATTTCAAAATTATTTTTTTTTCGGTTTCAGGAATGTTAATTAGTCAGTCTGTTATTTCACTGCGTATAAGACCATAGATGATGTAAGCGGTTTACCTTTTTTTCTCAAGTATCCGCTGAAGTGGTATTTGGCAATGGTTATCCATTTTTTATAGTCGGTGGGTTTTTTAAAATCCTTTGAAGATTTTCTGAGCTTGGGAATTAATCCGAACTCAACGGGCCGGAAAACTTTAATTTTCGAGAAACCTGATGATTTCAGCAATTCGGTAAGACATTTCTCACTGAAGTAGGATAAATGTCCTGGAAGATAATAATGATAATTTTCTCCTGCATTTTCCGCCTGAAGAGCGCCGATATCAGCTGTCTGAAGAACAAGCAATCCTCCGGGTTTCAGCAGACTGTAACATTCTTTTATGAAATAAACCGGATCATCAGTATGCTCAATCAGTTCTATAGCGGAAATTACATTAAAATAATTTTTTTCAAAGTTATGATCCCTGATAGATCCGATATGAATTGAATCACCGATTAATTTCTTTATATAGTTTCCTGAAAATGCGGAAAGTTCGATACCGTAAACGAAAAAATATTTTTTTGCATTAAGAAGCAGTCCGCCGAATGAGCATCCGATATCAAGAAAATTGCCGGTTTTGGCATATTTCCGTATTTTTTTCAGTCTGGCTTTCCATACAAATGAGGAATATCTGAAGTTATCTCTTTCATCAACATAATGGTATTCAGAAGATCCGGTATAGTAGTTTTCCTGGTACATTGCGGATATTATTTTATCCGAAAACATAGGATTCATGAATCGGAAACCGCAGCGGTTGCAATTGAATATGTCATATGGATGGGTGAAATTGTTTTTTGTAAAAGCAAATTCAATTTCACTGCAGCCGCAAAGAGGGCAGTTGCTGATTTTAGGTCTGTATATCATTTCCGGGCCCTGTAATACCAGTGTGAAATACGTTCGTTTAATTTACCGGGAAGAGTACGTTCTATAATACCGAACTCAAAAGCACTGAAATCAGAAAAGATATTCTTCAGCTCATCTTCATCGAAAAAAGAAACAATGCTGTTTCTCAGATCGCTCAGCTCTGTGATCCATGTATTGTTGCCCAGCTGCTTTCCTTTTTTCAGACATGAATCAAAAGTGCTTCTTAATGTTCCGAAAAGGAGCCCATCCTTTTTAAGAACTCTGAGAATTTCCTGAATCTGTAAAGAGGTATTATTTTTATCTGCATAGTGAAGACTTCCCCATGCAACGGCAATATCAAAAATGTCATTTTTAAACGGAATTTTATCATTAAAACATTGAACGGCAAAACAGCCCGAATGATCTGATGTCATTTCGACGGAATTATAACTCATATCAGCTGCAGTAACGTGTTTAATTCCGAAATTGCGAAGCAGTGATACATGGCGTCCGCTTCCGCAGCCGATGTCAATTGCCTTTATTCCATCCATATTTAAACCGTTTATTTCGTGTGAAAGCATTCTGACCAGATTTTCATCTGGATAAAGTAAAATGGATTTCTGTTTTTTGTAATGATTTTCCCAAAGGTTCTGATTGATCATACAATGTCGGATTTCCTGTTTTTGGTGATATTGATATTCAGATTTTTAAGTATTTCGTCCGAAGCTGTTTCCGCCGCTTCTCTGGTTTTACCCTTTGTAATAATAACGCCTATCCGGTCATGATTAGTTGTTGGAATTGCGGTTTTTGATCCTGGCTTTTTAAACATGTTAAGATAGATGAGATTATCCCTGAAGTTCTTTATATTTATTTGATCGAAAGAATTTAAAAATCCGTTCTCTCCTGTTATATACCTGATTATAACATTTTTATGATTTCTTTTAACCGGCGATAATTCCGTATTTTTATCATCCATGGTTTTAATTGCGTTCTTGAATATATTTGAACCGGTTGTTTCCGGAATCATTATGTCTGAAATGTATTCTCCTCCGAATTCAGGGGCTGCTTCTATCACAAACATTTCTCCTTTGCCATTAATGCGGATTTCGTACAGCAGCGGAGTTGTATGAAGTTCAAAAGCTTCTGAAAGTTTCTGTCCGATAGCTTCAATTTCATCCCATCTGTCAGAATATGCAGACGGACTGACATGTCTGACATCCGCAAAGTACGGAGGCGGTGTTGTTTCCTTATCGGATAGCGAATATAATCTGAATTTACCGTTTACAGTAAGTCCGATAGCAATAATTTCACTGCCGGCAATGTATTCTTCTATCAGAAAAGAGTCCTCATCCTGATTTGACTTGATATACGCGGTAAGTTCAGCGGCATTGTTAATAAGTTTTACATTGGATTTGGCATGTCCTGAGAAAGGTTTCACGATACACGGGAAATTTTTTATGGTCTTTGTTTTTGCTGTATATGTTTTAAATGAAGGAGTACGTATTCCATTCTGTTTCAGAATGTTCTTCATACGTTTTTTGTTCAGAAAATCTTCGACGCGGCCGAAAGGAAAATAATTTATTCCGAGTTGTTCACAGAGAAAGGATGTTGTTTTTACAGCCTCGCCGTATGAACGTGTCAACACTGCATGAATTTTCCCATCAATGAAAAGTTCTCTGATTTTCTGATATATTTCCTCATAATCATGAATGGATTCCTGAATCTTGATGTTAGAGGCAAGAAGTCCCGGACTGGATGTATCCTGATCTATTCCAATCACATGATAGCCGAGTTCTCTGGCTGCATTTATCAAAGGCAGCTGATTATTTCCGGCTCCGACAGATATGAAAACTTTTAGCTGTTTTTTCCTGAAACCTTTTTTAAATATAAACCAGGGAAACATATTAACCCAACTGATCGATAGCATTTTTTATTGCGCCTAGTGCGGGACCTTTGTCTTCGTGTTTGACAATGTGATATTTTATTTTGTCTTTAAGCCCTTTCATGGCTCTTTTTTCAACTTCTTCTTTAATAACCGGAAGCAGCAGATCAATAGCCCGTGATAAGCCTCCTGCAAAAATAATTGCTTCGGGATTGAAAGTGTTTATCAGGCTTGCAACCCCAATGCCGAGATGCTGGCCGACATACCGGATAATCTGAATGCTGGCTTTATCGCCTTTCTTCGCTTCATCATAAATGAGTTTTGAGCTGATTCCTTCTGTCAAAGATCTTTTATATGCGCTGCTGTTTTTATTTTTACCGAGAAATTCAGTACTGTAACGGACAAGCGCCTTTGCGGATGCATAGGTTTCCAGACATCCTTTATTTCCGCAGCCGCATAAGTTTCCATCCGGATAGACATTAATGTGACCGAATTCAGCTGCAAAACCGTCACGTCCTTTCATCATTTCACCGTTAATAATGGCGCCGCCGCCGACGCCTGTACCGAGAGTAAGCATGATCCAGTTTTTATACTTTTTCCCGTTTCCCTGCCAGAATTCGCCGAGTAATGCGACATTTGCATCATTTTCAATGAAAACAGGTACATTTAATTTTTTATTTATTTTCTGTGCAAGCGGGCAGTTATCAAGTGCGTGAATGTTAGGGCTTACTATTATTTTGCCTTTTTTGGGGTCAATTGCACCTGCAACCCCTATGCCGATTGCATCAATTTGATTTATTTTCATGTTCTGGGATGTAATAAGCGTTTCGCAGAAATGAATAATCGAATCAATTATTGCTTTTGTAGTATTTTCTGTGTCAATTTTGCCTGTTTTATAAATTTTTCCCGTTTTATCGGTTAAAATTCCTTTTATTGTCGTTCCGCCGATGTCAAGTCCTATATACATTTAAACTCCTGAAATATTAATTAATTATCAGCATCTGCCGTAATAAATATCAGAAAATACTTATTTCAGCAAACCTGTACCCTGAAATTTTTTTGCAATACTT
>JAFGJZ010000054.1 GCA_016928815.1 Spirochaetota bacterium | reverse complement strand
TATAAAATATTATAAGTATTGCAGGTACTGTTTTTCAAGACTTTTTTCAAATTGATAAATGCAGTTCAACAAGGCGCATTCTACTGCCGCTTTTTAAAATTAATATATTCCTGAAATCCGAAATCAAATCCTGATGAGATGTCAACCGCATGCTTCGGACATACCTCCACACAGATGTTGCAGAGAATGCATTCAGTGGATAATATTCTTTTTCCGGCATGTGAATATTCAAGCAGCCTGATATTCATCGGACACTTCCTTTCACACAGTCCGCAGTCTATGCATTTGGACAGGTCAATTTTTATTTTAAAAACGGAAAAACGTGCGGTTATTTTCTGCAGCACCGGTATAGGACAGAGATATTTGCAGAAAGCCCTGTTATCTCTGAACAGATAGGCAAGCAGTACGGCAGCAGAATAATAAAATACATTTCCCGCAGAAAGCCAGGCAAGCACTTCAATGGTGCCGTTGTCAGGAAAATAGCTCAGAGTAAAAAAAAGAAAAGCGACCAGGATAAATGAAAGAATAAAATGAATGTAACGGATAATGCCCAGATACTTATACCGTCCGTTCCTAGGTGTTTTCCATGGAAGAAAATCCAGTACCATTGCAGTCCAGCAGGCCCAGCCGCAGAATCCCCTGCTGAAAACGGCAGGTCCCAGAAGTTTTGCCGGCAGATAGTGTATGATAGCACCTCCTATTGCTCCGGCTAATGCATAGAAAAAGAAGGACTCAATCTGCATGTTTACTTTCATAACAAAACCCAGAATACAGAGCATGTATATTCCCACCAGCAGCTGAGTAACTCTCCGGCCGTAATGTTTAAATCGTTTTGGCAGTACTGCACCCAGCAAAATTCCAAGTGCAATGGAAGAACCTATATACGGTAAATCAAAAATAAAAAACCTTCTACCGGTTTTAAAATACCAGAATGCACCCATGCTGAGAAAAATAATCCAAATGGTGAAAGCTGTAATTATACTATTCCGGTTTGAATTTCGTGCCGTTTCATTACTATAATTTTTCATGATATTATTATCTTCCAGTGTCGAATTTCAGTCACAGGCATTAATTGTATTTATTCCGAATCAGGTTTAATCTGACTTTTCTTTTTATATATTTTTAGGATTTTAATTTCCGAATTGGATATATTATATTCAGAAATAAATCGGTAAAAATACTGATCGATCATTATTTCATAAATTTCATTTTTCTTCTGACGGATAAAAATTCTTTCTCCGCCTATCTGCTGTTTCAGAATTAACTCTCCGAACTCTCTGGCTCCAAGCATATGGCCAAGAAAATAATTCATAAAAAACCGCATTTCATAATAGGGGTTTATTGTGATAAAAGAGAAAGCAGGGTTTTTTCTGTATTTAATGTAATCAGGGTTAATTGAAAAATCTTCAACTTCAATTTCCTCATAGGAATCATTTTCAGGAAACGGACGCATATACAGATTAAGCAGATATTTTCTGTATTCAGTAATGTTCTTTTTATTTGATTCAATAAATTCCGCACAACTGGCGCTTAAATCATTATTTCCATCATCAGATAGTGCAAGATTCGACATAAGTTCATAATCTAAATTTTCAATATATGGATATAGGGTATATCTGAATTCAATCAGTTTTTTTTCAAAGGTTACTGCATCGGAATGATTCCACACTGCAAAGACATCTGTTGAAATAAAAGTCATCATAATAAAAATTATTGCTTTTAAAATAAATTTATTTTTTACAAACGAAGCTTTTCTGATAAATTCCATTTTCCTCCATCTTATTTGATAATCATTTATTTTCATGATTAAGTCATATATGTCAAGATATAAACAGCAGGTATATGTTAAACATGGAAAGCAAAATTACAACACTGATGCTTTTATTACATTGTCAGCATCATTATTTGTTATAATTTAATATATATTTCACCATCCCGATCAGCAATTGTAAATTTAATTCCTGGTTCATTTGTTGAAACAGTTTTAACCTTCTGCGGTAAAATTATTTTCTGATTTGATCCGCTGAAATTATATATAACCCAGCCATTCTCAAACTCTCTTACATACAGTCCCTTTATTCCATTGTACAATTTCTGATAACTGCTGACTGGTTTGCCTATCGGCGCATCCCAGAAGTCATACCAGTTATGGGCGTGATCCCAGAAAGGTATTGAATTGTCATCTGAAAAAAGTACATATCCGTCAGTAAGGGTCAGGCTCATTGCAGTAAAAAATCTCATCATCTTCATGTTTTCAGAAGTGTTTCTTTCTGCAATACGTGTCTGTCTGTCAGGATTATATTTGCCGCCTGTCCTCCATCCTTCGAGACATACAAGAGCCGGAGATGCAAGATTTTTCCGGTTAAAAATGACAGCCGCCTGAATCGCCTCAAGTTCTTCGCCGGAATAGGGCTTGTTGTAGGATTCCTTATAACATTCCATGAATACGGCATTCAGCAGCGGAGCAAGTTTTTTTTCAATGTTGTAATTGGTATTTCCCATGATGATAAAATCATCACCGCATTTTTCACGGACCTTCCTGATTAACTTTATCCTTGCCTCAAGTTCCTCTTCATTAGTAAGCACAGGATTCCACCCCTCTTCAGACGCATCATCAGAAGTTGCATTTTCATTCATCCAGTCAAAAAATATTCCGTCATAAAGTCCGCTTTCCTTTAAGGCTAACGCCTGTTTTGCAATCAGATCCTGTACTTCCGGCCTGGTAAAATCTACAAGGTAAGTCAGGACACCGTCATCATCATCAATTTTTCCATTAAGATTTGTATCTTCACCCCAGCCGACAATTTTTTTCCCGGAATCATTCCTTAGCCAGTATGGCGAATCAGGCGGAAAAAATCCATTCTCCCACCACTTGCCGGTTTCCTTATTCCGGGGAACGAAATTTCCCTCCCGGTAATTCAGAGATACGATAAGTTTGATATCCGGATTTAATTTTTTTAAAATTTCATTAATCCTGACAGCTTTCTCAATTGAATATTTTCCCAGCTGTGTTTTCAGGCCGCGGTATGCAGGACCTTCATCGCTCCAGGAAGCCTGATTCAGTGGATAGGTGTCATGAAAAATCAGTGAATGCTTTGCCAGCTGTTCATTATAATCAAGATGATCCAGATTTTCAACACCTGACCAGGCCTGAAAAACCCTAACGCCGTCATATTTTTTTTGTATTTCATCATTATCATTACCGGCGGCTGAGACCATGGAAGTTGTTAATAATAATAAAAATTTAATTATGTCAACAGTTTTCATCTGACTGATCCCCGGTTCACAGAAATTGCATGCCGTTCGAATAGGCATTTCAACCCGGACATTGCCGGAACGGTACAATATCCGTAATAAAACAATACATATAAACCGAAAAAAATACAATCACTTTAAATTATATTAAGGCAGTCTGAATAATCTGCTTGAAAAATAACCATACCGGTCTAAGTTTAGATAATCTGTCACATTACAAAAAAATCCTCCGGAGCGGCTGATGCGGAAACTGAACCATAATGAAAATCTTGTTCTGGAAAGAATTCAGAATGATATGCCTGTAACAGATGAGATATTTCATATTATAGCAAAAGACACTTCCGTTCCATTAATTGATGTAATCCATATCCTGAAAAGTTTTGAATCAGAGAAAATAATTATCGGAATATCTGCTGAAATAAGGCACTCAAAGACCGGATATCATTCAGGAACCGCCCTGCTCAAAGTAAGTAAAAACAGAATCGATAGTGCCATCAGCTCGATTCAGAAGAATAATTATATTTATTCGGCTTTAATGTATGAAAATGATTACAACTTTAAGATTAAATTTAAAGTACCGCATGAAATGAATCCTGTGGATTATGCCGGGCTAATCGCCCGTGAAACAGGTGCAGATCATCTGTTTCGCATTACACCCAGATTAAAATTCGATTCGAAGAATGAAATAAAAAACTCACCGTGGAATGAAACAGGAAAACGGATACCGGTAATTGATCTGCTCGATAACTGTAAAACACATGATTCTTTTGTACTGCCTGTCGAAATACACCATAACAATAAAACAGAAGACAATAACTCAATTAAAATAGGTGAAATTTACAATGAATTTTCTTCAGGTTTAAACATGCGTTCTGTCGGAAAAAATGATATTCCGGTCATTCAGATACTTCAGAACAGGCTTCCATTAACTGAAAACCCGTTTTCTCAAATAATCAGTGAGAGCGGCATTGACCTGACAGCTGATGATATTTATGAAATATCCGAAGAACTGAAAAAATGCGGAATCATTAAAAAATTTTCAGCTTTAATGCCTGACAAATACGAAGGACATGAAATCCGTTCATTGTCTTTCTGGAAATTCCACAACAGCGATCTTAACAGAATAATTCAATTTTTCCGCGATTTAAACAATATTTTCGACACTGCCGTAATTGAACCGGGCGTTTTAAACCGGGAATATAATCTGACTGCAGGAATTTACACTGATGATAATTCCGAACTGGAAAGAATTATTAAATTTATTTCTGACAGTCTGCATATCTCTGAATACTGCATCTTAAAAGAAATTAAAAAAGTCAAAAATGATAAATTCATATATTTTTCCTGATATGGAGGATTGAATGGAAAGACAGCTTATTAAATATCTGCTGGCATCTGCACAACCGGCAGATAAAGTACTGCTGAAAGGATGGATAAGAACCAAAAGAGATTCAAAAGAATTTTCATTTCTGGAGATTAACGACGGGTCATGCATGTCCAACATTCAGGTTCTGGCTGAACGGAGTCTATCCAATTATGAGGAAATAGAGAAACTTAAAACAGGAAGCAGCATCTCAGTGAAAGGCCGCCTGGTTGAATCACCGGCGCAGGGTCAGCGGTTTGAAATTAAAGCTGAAGAAGTGGAGATTTACGGCCCGGCGCCTGAAGACTACCCTCTTCAGAAAAAACGCCACTCTATGGAATTCCTGCGAGAAATAGCCCACCTCCGTCCGAGAACAAATACTTTCGGTGCAGTATTCAGAGTCAGAAACAAACTTTCTTTTGCAGTACATGAATTTTTTCAGAAAAATGATTTTCTGCATGTACATTCCCCGATTATCACAGCAAGTGACTGCGAAGGTGCGGGAGAGATGTTCCAGGTAACAACACTTGATCTTAAAAATATCAGAGTATCCGAGGGAAGACCCGATTTTACGGATGATTTTTTCGGACGGCAGGCTAATCTGACAGTAAGCGGACAGCTGGAAGCGGAACTTTTCGCGACCGCCTTTGACAGAGTATATACATTCGGACCGACATTCCGCGCTGAAAACTCCAACACGTCCAGACACCTTGCGGAATTCTGGATGATAGAACCTGAAATTGCTTTTGCAGGACTGCAGGAAAACATGAGACTGGCTGAGGATTTTCTGAAATATATATTCAGATACTGTCTTGAAAACTGCAGTGAGGATATGAAATTTTTTAATGACCGCATTCAGCCGGGCATCATTGATAACCTCGAAGCTATCATCAGCTCTGAATTTGAAGCTCTTTCATATACAGAAGCCGTTTCAATTCTGATGCAAAGCGGTGAAAAATTCGAATATCCGGTAAAATGGGGTGCGGATCTTCAGTCTGAGCACGAAAGATATCTAACGGAAAAAAAATTCGGAAAGCCTGTTATTGTAACAGATTATCCGAAAGAAATTAAAGCTTTTTACATGCGTCTTAACGAAGACAATAAAACAGTCCGTGCAATGGACGTACTTGTGCCGGGTGTAGGTGAAATTATCGGCGGAAGTGAAAGAGAATACAGGTATGAAGTTCTTGTCAGCAGAATGAAAGAATCAGGACTGAATCCGGAAGACTACTGGTGGTATCTTGACACAAGAAAGTACGGAACAGTACCTCATGCAGGTTTCGGGCTCGGTTTCGAACGGGCTGTTCAGTTCATTACAGGAATGCAGAACATTCGTGACGTTATTCCATTTCCGCGGACTCCTAAAAATGCTGCTTTCTAATTGCGGTCATACCTTAAATCTGGTAATTTTACCGCCCAGTTCACCGGAAATCCGCGAAATTTCGTTTGAATTTCCAGCCAACTGTTCAGCGGACTGAGCGGTTTTCTGTGAAAATTCATTCATCGTGTCAATGACATTTGAAATTTCATCAAATGAATTTTTCTGATCGCCGATAAGGTTTTTATTTACATCCGTAATCTGACGTACATAATCACCGTTTTCGTTAAGCTCCTGCTTGATAAGAAGTTCCTGCGAGGAAAATTCATTGATTTCCTTTATTTTTACATTAATGAAATTAATTCCTTTCATTATTTTAGAAAATATTTCAGTAGTTTCAGTTACGGTATTCATACCTTTTAGAGTTTCAGTGTAATTTAATTTAACAAGACTGTCAATTTCCTTTACGGAAGATGAGGTTAATTCAGACAGCTTGGACACCTCCTGTGCAACAACAGCAAATCCGCGTCCGCTTTCTCCTGCCCGTGCCGCTTCAATTGACGCGTTTAATGCAAGAAGCTGAATCTGATCGGAAATGTCATCTATCAGTTTTATTATATCGACAATTTTCTGGGAGCTGTCCGTAATCATCTGCATGCTCTGATTCATTCTTTTCATTGCATTATCGCCTGTATTGACATTTGCGGATATGATCTCAGCTTCACCCAGTGTTGATACAATCTTTGACTCCATTTCAACAAGAATTTCAGAAAGTCTGTCAATACCGGAAATAAGAGCATCCATTTTGCTATGCTGATTAATGGAATTATCGAAAATACTGCCGGCCCGTTCCTTAACCTGTTCAATAGTACCTTTCATTTCCTCCGCGATTGCAGCCTGCTGCTGAGCGGTTATGGACAGTACATTAGAGGAAGATGAAAGCTGACCTGAAGCGGAAGAAAGATTCTGAATGACATTGAATATGGTGCTTATGATCATCTGTATGTTATTCATAAAAGTATCAAAATATTTTGCAAGAAGACCAATTTCATCTTTTGAAATTATGTTTATTCTTTTTGTAAGATCCCCGTCACCTTCAGAAATATTGCGAAGTCTGTCCGTAATCATTTTCAAAGGTTTGTTTATACTTTTAATTATCTGCCGGGAAAAAAGAAGAATCGACAGGATGAAAAATATTGCACTGGAAAGCGTCAAAGTAACGATAGAATTAAACAGTTTCTGCTTCCTTTCTTCAGTTTTCACCCCGATCATCTGCACGATTTCCGAAATGTCATTCAGCGGATTTTCCTCAATTCTATCAACCTGAATTTTTTCCATTGAATTCAGATAATTTTCAGGTTCAAACCCTTCTAAAGCCTTATAGCTTTTTTTGATCATGTCATTATAGTTATTATACAGATCATCAAGTTTTTTTACTATTTCAGGATCATCCTTTACCAGCCGCTTAAAATCATCAATATCACCGATGATTTTAAAAGTCTTGTTATAGAAAATTCTATTATACTTATCAAACTCTACACGGTCATAGCCGTTTATTAATATGTTTTTCCAGTCTCCGTTATGCAGATATACAAAAACCTGCAGATCCTTGGCATAATTATTTATTCTTTCAAAATTTCTGTAATCATTATTCTGTTTTATAAAAAGAAAAATAACCATTAGGTATGCAACCAGTATCATAAAAAGAAATATTGAAAAAAAAGAATAAAGCTTGGTCGTAATTTTCATAATTGCAGAGCCCTTCAGTATATTCAGAAATATTGAAACGTTTTAATATGTATTTTGTTCTTAATTATTAAGGAATATATTACTAACCGGCCATAAGACCGGTAATGAATTCAAACAGATCTGCTGCTTAGAATTTCCTTGATCTTGTTTTTAAGTTCATCCAGATTGGATGATTTTGTTACATACGCATCTGCAGTCCAGGTCATAAAATTACTTTTATAATTCGAATATGCAGTATAAATAATTATCGGGATTTTTTTATCTCTGGAAAGAATTTTTCCCAGCGCCTCTATTCCGTCCATTTCAGGCATCCGTATGTCCAGAATTACCAGATCATATTTATTATTTTTTACTTTTTCAACAGCTTCTTTCCCATTGGAGGCCTGTTCCACTTCATAACCATCATCTTCAAGCTCCATTGCATACAATTCTCTCTGATGCTGTTCATCCTCAACTACTAAAATCCTGCTCATAAAAACCTCCGCTAAAGTATCATTTTATTATTATATTTTTTCTTTACTGTTTTTTCAATCATTTTTTATTTTAAATCGGAACCGGCAGAATTATTCTGAATTCAGCACCGCCTTCAGGATTATTTACCGCCGTTATTTCACCGTTATGGTCATTAATAATTTTTCTGACAACGGCAAGTCCAAGGCCGACGCCTGTAACTTTAGTAGTGAAAAAAGGCTCAAAAAGATTTTTCAGATGATCTTCATCAATTCCGCTTCCAGTATCCTTCACGCGTATTATAACCTTATCACCGTCGATTTCAGTCGATATCTTTATGACTCCATCCTGCGGTGTAGCATCCATTGCATTCTGTACCAGATTAAGCATTACCTGTTTCAACTGATTAAAGTCCGATTTTACCAGAGGAATCTCTTTTTCAAGAAACAGCTGAATGGTAATTTTGCGTTCCTGAAAAACATTCTGCAGAAGCGAAACAGTATCATTAATAATTTCATTCAGATTATTAAACTCCCGGATATATGGGGACGGCCTTGTAAAATCCATTACATTTGACAATATTTTTTCCAGCCGTTCAGATTCCTTAAGGATTACGGATGCTGCATTTTTAATACTTTCAGGATTTTTTAATCCCTTATTGACTGTCTGAATTATACGCTGGGCGTAACCTCCGACAGTAACAAGCGGATTTCTGATTTCATGTGCGATATGCGCCGCAATTCTTCCGACAGCCGCCATTTTCTCCGACTCAACTATTGCATCCTGGCGTAATTTGATTTTTTCCATCTGATTTCTGACAGTTGTCAGACTTTTGCAGCTTTCAATGGACAATGCTGCCTGAACGGTAAAAATTGATAGAAGTTCAATATTATCCTGCCATATCGGTGCATGATTATATTTATTATCCGCAACTATAATTCCGATTGACCGGTTGCCTGCAACAAGAGGAACTGCGATAAATTCACCGACCCCTACAAATTCACGGGTATCAGGATCAACACGCGTATCATTCCATGCATCCTTAATATGATAGGCCCGCTGCTCTTTCAAAACCTTGACAAAAAGAGCATCCGAAGTATATTTATAATGTTTCGATAAAACCTGTTCGAGAAAAAACCCGCCTTTTCTGTCTCCGGGACTATAATCCTCCATTTTCTTGACAATATCAATTTTCTCACCCTGCACTGCTCCCCAGATCTGAACAGCTTCTTCGATGGAATCCGGGCCTACAGCCATCTTACCGTCAAGAGTTTCACTTGCAAGGTCATATAGAAAAAGCATCGCTCTGTTGAATCCAAGTCCGGAACCGGAAGTTACTGCCGTTAAAATGGAAAACAGTACTCTGTCAATTTCATCATCTTTCTGAATTGATTCTGAAATCTGTGATATTAACGATATCTGATAGTCTTTTCTGCATTTCGAGGTAATATCATCCATAACAAGTACAATCTGGTTTTCACCCTGCATTGTAATTCTGGAAATTTTAACATCAGCGATTATTGCAATTCTGTTCTTTGAAAGAAGTCTTGTCTGTCTCAGTACTATTGACTCGCCTTTTTTCTTGACATTTTCAATTGCATCGGCAATTTTTCCGCCGCTGAAATAAAAAAGATCTGATATGGAATTATTTACGATATCTTCATTTGCCAGATTGAAATTCGTACTGAAACTTTTATTTGCAAAGATAATTTCATTTTTCTGATTAATAACAAGAAAATAGGAACTTACGGATAAAACAATATTGTTGTAAAATTCCTTGAACTTGTCAATCTCATCCTTCTGACTAGCGACCATATTCTCAAAATGACGTCCGACATCAGTAAGTTCATTAATTATTTCAGAAAGGTAACGCTGTCCTCTCAGTTCGTTTTCCTTAAGAGAGAATTTTCCTTTTTTAAAATTATGAATGTAACGGCGGACGGATTCTATCTGGTTGATTACAAACACCTTATATACCCATATGTGCAGCAGAACCTTAACAGCCAGATAGACAATCAGTATTAAAATAATATAATTAATCATGCCTGAGGAAAAATAATCCTCATGATGCAGAAAATACAGAATTGATCCCAGAATGATATCCGGCACATAAAACAGGAATTGAATTAATAATCTTCTATTTATCATATTTTTTTCCAGGGCATAAGCAAATTTAACTTAAAAAAACGGAAATGTAAACTATTTTCTTGATGAATCAATAATTATTTATTTTCTGATGAAATTTATCCGAAATTTTACTTAATCTTTTTTTTTGAGAGACAGATTTTTAAGTATTATGATATTGACATTAACTGGGGTATGCGGTTAAATTAACAATCATTACAATAATAATAAGCGGAATATGCAATGGATATAATAATAGCAACAGCAAATAGTCACAAGGTTTTTGAAATTCAGAAAAAATTCACATCATTTTCAGATATAAAATTCATGCCTATGAGCATAATTGAAAATCTTCCCGAGATTGAAGAAACAGGTTCAACCTTCTCCGAAAATGCTCTGATTAAAGCCGAAGCCATCGCTGCACTGACAGACAGTTATGTCCTTTCTGATGATTCAGGACTTGAAATAGATGCACTTAATGGAGAACCTGGAATTTTTTCCGCGAGATACGGGAATCTGGACACCGACGAACAGAGATATAATCTCGTTCTCAGTAAAATGAAAGACATTCCTGAAGACCGGAGAACTGCCCGCTTCATCTGCAGTATAGCTTTTATTGAGCCTGACGGCACCATATACACTACTGAAGGCAGATGTGAAGGATATATTGCGTTGCAACCTTCAGGATCAAACGGATTCGGATATGACCCTGTATTTTTTGTTCCTGAATTCAGCTGCACAATGGCGGAAATAAATATTGAAGAAAAAAACCGGATCAGTCATAGAGCAAAAGCGCTGGAAAATTTTTATCAGTATATTAATTCAAAAAAAATGCAGGATAAATTATGAAAAAATTTTTAATATTGGTTCAGACTGCGGTTATGGCATTCTTCATCATATCATGTACCGGTCAGAATTCAAATCTTTCAGGCATGACTGAAAAACCTAAAATAACGGAACCTGTAAAAATTATAAAAAAAAGAATACGGATTGATGACCCTTCGCTTAATGCAATCGTTATAACTGCATGGGAGAATTATCATCTTGGCAGATATGAACAGTCAGCCCTGGACTTTGAACGTCTTTATAAAAAGGGTTATGACCATTATGATATTCTATTCGGCGCGGGGATCAGTTTTTTTAAATACTATGATCTCCAGAAATCCATTCGATATCTTGATCTTGCGATTGAAAAGAACCCGGAACATTTCATGGCGATATATATAAAAGGTATTTATTTCAACAATCTGAAAAAATATACTGAAGCGAAAAAAAATTTTTCAGCGGTACTTCTGCTTGATCTGCAGAATAATTTCACCTGCGGCTACTATTCAAAAGACTATGCCGACAAAAATGATCTTGCAGACCTTAAAGAAGAAATTCACATGAATTATATGAACTGAAATGGAAATGACGGAATCCAGAGCTGATACAGTCTTCAGGCTGCTGCATAAGCATTACGGCACTGTAAAACCCGGTTTGGAATATTCAGATATTTACCAGCTGACGATTGCGGTTGTACTTTCCGCTCAGACTACGGATAAACAGGTTAATAAAATTACACCTGTTCTATTTTCAAAATATCCTGATTTCTGCAGTCTTCAATCGGCGGATATAACGGAAATTGAAGGAATAGTAAAATCAACGGGATTTTTCAGGACAAAAGCTTCAAATATTGTACGTCTTGCCCGATGCATTTGTCTGGATTATGACGGAAAGGTTCCGGATAAAATTGAGGAACTGATCAAGCTGCCAGGCGTGGGAAGAAAAAGCGCAAATGTAATCCTGGCGCAGGGACATAACATTCCGGGCCTTGCAGTTGATACTCATGTAAAAAGATTATCTCAGAGGCTTGGACTCTCAACCGGAAAAGAGCCTGATAAAATAGAAAAAGACCTGAAAAACATATATTCTGAAAAACTATGGTCGGAAGTGCATCTGCTGCTCATTCATCATGGAAGAAATAAATGTCATGCAAGGAAACCTGAATGCATTACTTGTCCGGTCCGGGATTTATGTAATTCTCCAGATAAAAATTTTTAAAAAACATGTATACCTCGGGAGAATTTTCCGGAACATTATTCTTCATCGCAATATCCACTCCGGTAATTTTAGTGAGAGCGGTGTAAGCAGAATTCGAAATTTCATTATCCACTGATATTAGATATGTCAGCAGCTGCGGAATAAAATATAATGATCCTGATTCCCCGCAAACCATTATTCCCAGCCTCACAGTCTGAAAATCAGAATTTATAAATAAGGCAATAAAATCCGATGCATTTTCATCATCGATGAATTTTGAAATAAGCCTGACGTAATTTCTCAATTCTTTAACATTCTTCCCGGTAACTCCTGAATTGGCAAAACTGTCCGCAATGACGGAATAGTCAAACTTTACATTTTCATTCAGAATGATTTCCGATACAGTATCAAGATATTTGGTACCGGCACTTTTTTGAAATATTTCAATCCACTCAGCCTGCGTGAAATCAAGGTTTATATCATAGAATTTTTTATAATCATTCAGGTTCAGCAGGTATTCCAGATTTTTATTTTTCCTGACAACTTCAATATAGTCCTGTATCGGCGCTTCATATCCGAATTTTATGAGTTTATCACCGACGTAGTTGAAATACGGATCCGGATAATTCAGCTTTTTATAGGAAAGAAAAAACACGCTGAAACATACAGCCCAAATGAGAAAAGAAAGAAAAACGGATGTAAACACCAGATAAAAATAATGTCTTATTTTTCTGCAATAGCTCAAATTAATAACCACGAAAAGAATCATCATTTTAAAAATTTTATAAACTGAAACAATGACGCCGTTTGAATAATAATCATAAAAAGTCATATTTGCGAAGGTATAGAAAGTGGATATTCCGAGAAAAACGGTAACCGTTAAGACAGGATGTTTCATTAATTTTAATGCAATGTAAAATGCAAGGACGAAAATAACCAGATTTGAACTTTTACCGTCGAATATTGATAATAGATATTTTGAAGGCCAGCTGGAAGCACCGGCATATTCAGTTAAACGGAAAACGGAAGAAAGGACAAGCAGCAGAAAAAAAAGAAAAATCCTGTTTTCAAAAATGAAAAATAAGGCACCGAACCATCCGTATTTTTCAGAATATTTCACATAATAATCATCTTCTTCCATTGTATAGTTATACACAAGAAAAAACGAAAAGACATATACATACATCCTGACTATTAATGCAACGCCTGCCCATGAAAAATGCATATTATAGTATAAATTAAACGCATACAGCAGCAGAAGAAGAATAAAGAATAAAAACAGCTTTTTAAACTGCAGATATGTATATATAAACAGCTTCATTATTTATCTAAGATGAATTTATTCAGTTTATCCGCCTGGATATAATGACGTTCAAACCCGGTACCTTTTTTATCTGCACCGATTATTTTAAAATCCGAAATGTTAAAATAATTAACAAATTTTTTACTACCGAATTTCATGTCATCGGTTTTAAAACTGTGTACTCTTGAAGAAACAATCAGATCTTTGTCTTCCTGAGAATCCTTATAACTGATTTCAGACCCTTCAGCCCGTTTATCCTCGCGTGAAATATCTATATGTTCCAGAACAGTTTCATAAATAGGAATGTTGCCGGACTTTTTTGAGATATATCCGCTTGAAAGAACGGTTTCTTCAAAGTCATAATAAGAGAGGCTGATGGACATTTCACGGAACTGGATGTAATAGGTACTGACAGCTATGAGATTTTTCCACAGACGCGGACCCCATTCACGGTTTCTCTGGCCGAAACAGCTGATTGGAATTGCTTTTCCTTTCAACTCTCCTGACTTATGCCTGAGCGTTCCCTGTATTTTACAGCGCTGTTCGAAACGTTTCCACAGCATGGATTCATATTTGTCCCGTATTTCATCAACATCCATATCAACAGCTTTGGGATAATCATATATATGATGAAATGATTTTAGCTCACACGAAACGTCAAAGAGATTATTTTTCAATTCCAGGGAAAACTTTTCCCTATCTTTGGAGTCAATGCCGTACTTGAGCCCCTTGCTCGACAATTTGGAGCCGTTCATTTTCTCATCTTTGGAAATACATTCATTAAAATGATATTCATGGTTATTCAGAAATACATACCATGAAAAATCCAACTCGTTATTTTTGGGGATAAAATCAATGTTGGCAAAAACATATAATTTGTTTTTTTTATCCACAAAATTATAATTGAATGTTTCTTTACTGTCGGGAGATTTTGAAAGTTCGTGAAACAGCTCATCAAAGTTTGAAATCATCAGCATCCTTCCATGAAATTACCGTAATATAGTTGATTCTCGGAAAAAATCCATAATAACTTAAATTTTATCCGTATCTTTTAACTTAAGCATGGCGATACGGTCAAGTCCTGAATAATCCTTAAAAATGGAGCAGTCAAAATATTTCATGGATTCCGATTTCACAAATTCCCTGTTGTCCCTGCCCAGTTCCATCAGCAGCAGTCCGCCGGGATTTAAAAATTCAGGAGACTGACTGATTATGGAAGAAATAATTTCATTTCCGCTTTCACCTGAAAAAAGCGCATGATCAGGCTCGTAATTCAGCTCGGGCTCAAGATCATTTCTTACAAGTTCGGATACATAAGGGGGGTTTGTAACAATGATATCAAATTTCCCTGAAATATTTTCAAAAATATCCGAAAGAATAAATGCAACGGAATCATTTTTCAGAATCTGTTTGCAGTTTTTTTCTGCAATATTCAGTGCTGACCGTGAAATATCCGATGCCGAGATATCCAGGTCAGACCGGAATTTTTTGCATGCTACAGCTATTGCACCTGATCCTGTACACAAATCCAGAACACGGGAATCCAAAGCAGCTTCGTAAATTACCATATCCACCAGAAGCTCCGTTTCAGGACGCGGAATAAGTACATTTTGATCAACATAAAAAGGCAGTGAATAAAATTCTTTTTCATTCAGAAGATATGCAAGAGGTTCCCGCTTCTCACGGCGTTCAATGTATTTTTCAATTTCAGCCATTTCATCACCGGAAAGTATTCTGCTGCTCTCGGTTATAAGACGGTACCTTTCAAATCCAAGTACATGAGAAACAATAACTTCCGAATCAAGCCGTGAAGATTCAATTCCGGCCGACCTCAACCGGGCCGCATACGTATTTACTGCTTCCAGAAGAATCAAATATCAAACAACCTGAGATTTCAGCAATTCATCAACTTCATGCTGAATAAGGGGTTTAACCACCTGATCCAGGTCACCATCAAGCACCGCTTCAAGACTATGAAGGGTAAGTCCTATTCTGTGATCAGTGATCCGTGATTGAGGGAAATTATATGTTCTGATCCTTTCACTTCGGTCGCCGGAACCCACAAGCGACTTTCGAAGTTTGGACTCGGCATCCCGGCGGTTTCTGTCTTCAATTTCGAAAAGTCTTGCCTTGAGGACCTTCAAAGCCTTAACCTTGTTTTTGAGCTGTGACTTCTCATCCTGGCAAGTAACAACCATACCCGAAGGAATATGCGTAATCCTGACAGCTGAATCTGTTGTATTTACTGACTGTCCTCCGTGACCGGATGAACGGTAGACATCAATACGGAGATCCTCATTCCGGATTTCAATGTCGCTGTCTTCAGCCTCCGGCATTACCGCAACAGTAACAGCTGAAGTATGAATCCGTCCTCCGGATTCTGTAGTCGGTACTCTCTGAACCCTGTGACCGCCGGATTCAAATTTAAGATTATCATAAACATCATCTCCGGAAATGAGAAATATTACTTCCTTAATTCCGCCGATTTCATTCTGACTGATTTCAATCATCTCAATTTTATAACCCTTAATGTCGGCATATCTTGAATACATGCGGAAAAGGTCTGCAGCAAACAGCGCAGCTTCATCGCCTCCGGTACCGGCACGAATTTCAATTATGATATTTTTGCCCGAATTGGGATCTTTAGGCAAAAGCATTACAGTAAGCCGGGACTCAAGATCAATAATGTCATTTTTCAGTTTTTCTTTTTCGTCTTTAAGCATTGATATCATGTCTTCATCTTTTTCAGCAGCTAATAATGAAGTGGTATCATTCAGCTCTTCGGACATTTTCAGGTATCTATGGAACAGCTGAATAACAGGCAACAACTGGGAATGTTCTTTATTTAGAGACCGCATCTTATCCTGATTTGACATGTTTTCAGGCCTGCTCATCTCGCTTTCAATAAAATTAAAACGGTCTTCGGTTTTCTTCAGTTTGTTAATCATATCCATACCGGCTATTAAAATAGCGGCATAAGCCGCTTAAATAAATTGCTCCCGAGAGGATTCGAACCTCCGGCACATAGTTTAGGAAACTACTGCTCTATCCACCTGAGCTACGGGAGCAGAATTATTCCGCAAACATCTGTCTGCGTCGTGAATTAACCAGGGTCTGGAAATTTCTGATGTTTTTCACAATTACCCTGTCATTCAGGAGTTCAATTTTTCCTAAATTAGCTAAATGTGTCAATGCTTTTTGTGTTTCTTCGAAAGACATTCCTGCCCAGTTTGATATATCCTGAGTGGTAATATTCAGGGTTACAGGTTCGGAAAGATCCAGAGTAACATCGCCTTCAGCTATAAAGTTAAAAACGTCCATAACTTTAAGCTGCGGATCATTTAAAAGAAGAATCATGAGCCGTCTTTTGGCATCATATATTCTTTTTGAGAAAATGACCAGAAGTTTGTAAGCAAGCTGGGGGTTTCCCTGAAGCAGAGTATCAAAATTATCCCTGTGAAATTTAAGAACCTTGACGCTATCAACAGCAACGGCACTGGCGGAACGCGGTTCAGCCTCAAGAATTGCCATTTCTCCGAAAACATCACCGGGTGACATTATATCAATGGTTTTTTCCCGGTTGTTTATTATTTTTACAAACCTGACTTTTCCCGAATGAATAAAATAAAACTCGTTGCCCGGTTCATATTCACAGAATATAATTTCACCTGGTTTGTATTCAACTCCGAATTTTTCCAGAAAATGATTATCAAGTAACATTTATTCCTCTTATCCTATCTCACTTAGATAGCTTCTGGCCGACTGTGTGGTTTCATCAGAAGGCTGAATACTCACTACTTTGCTCAAATAGGCCTTTGCCTTATCATTATTTCCGGTCTTTTTATATATTAATCCAACCTGTAAAAGCGATTTTTTCATAAACTCAGGACTCTCATTCTGTTTAATTACATTGGAAAACGCATTTAATGCTTCTTTCAATTTCCCGGTCTCAAACAGACAGACTCCTTCATAATATCCTGCATGCGCTGAATCTTCAGCACTTAGACCGCCGTTTTGGGTAAGATTTTCAAGTTCATCCAGAGCTTTTTCAAAATTTCTGGCTCTTATCAGATTATTAATAGAATCAAGAGTTTTTCCTGCAGTTGCAGAACCTGAAAATGAATCATTGTTGAGGAAATCATCCATTTCATTTGAAATTTCCCCTCCTCCGCCGGGTCCGTCATCAAAATCAAAATCGGTCATATCAGTAGAAGGTCCGAAATTATCCGGCTCATCAGAACCGAAATTATCAGGAGCATCATTATCAAAGCTATCAGGAAAAGCCGGAAAATCAGCCGGATGAGATGAATCGTTTGATCCGTCTGAAAGCGGTTTAATATTACCTGTCTGCAGATCCTTTATTCTCTGCATTGATGTTGCAGCATGCGTTGAATCAGGATAGTATTCCATATATTTCTTGTATGCATATAAAGCCTGGTCATATTTCCCTGCTTTATAGTAATATTCGCCGATTTTAAAAAGTTCCGTCTGTGGATTAACGGTATTTGTTTCTCCAAGAACCTCCCGTTCAGCGCGTCCTATCCGGCGAAGCTGATTGCTGAAAACTCTGAGCATTTTCTTTACAACCTGAACATTACCCAGTACAAGTTTTTCGAAATCCATTACAGTCAGAACAAGAACAGAAGTATCTCCGAAAGTCTGTGCGGTTTCCTCGCGGGGATATTTACCCAGTGCTGACTTTACACCGAAAAATTCACCCGGTTTAATTTCCTCTTTAAGTTCTTCACCGCTTTCAGGTTTAAGATAGGAAAGAATGATTCTTCCGCTTTTCAATATATATATATATTCACTCCTGTCACCGTCAAAATAGACAACAGAACCTGATTTATATGAACGGGCGGTAATTCCTTCTTTGCGACCGGAGTGCGGCATATTAGCTCCTTATAATGAATATATGATTAAAATATCACTAATTTTATCTTGAAATAAGAAATCAATTAATTATCGGCAGAATTTGCAAGTGTCTTTTAAATTTTTACCGGTAAAAACGGAAATTTCTTGTTATAACCCACTGCTTTATTTATTCTGCTTAGAACTCCTTTAAGATCTCCAATTATTACTTTTTCCTTCCCGTCAACAGTTACAGACTGCACATCCATTTTCAGCCTGGTGAAAAGAGGAAGATATTCTGCATCACCGTAAACGGGCATACCTTCAATGATAACAAGTTTAATATCCTTTAAACCGGCACCCACAACTGAAGAGTACGGATCTTCATATTTCTTTTCAAAAACAGTAAGATCAGCAAGACGTCCTGCAGAAATTTCACCATTATTGTACATTCTGAATGATTTTGCAGGATTTTTAGTAACCATTTGGACAATTTGCCTGTCCGGAAGATCAACTCCATATTTCTTTTTAAAATAAGCCCTGTCAAAACGCATTTCTTCAAGAATATTCAATCCTCCCGACATCGGCGAGTCTGTTCCTATGGAAACATTAATTTTTTTATCAAGAAGCATTTTTATATCAGTTGTCTTTTCAAACATGAAAATATTGGAATCACAGCACCATACAACATTTGCTTTTTTAGATTTAATTTTATTCATATCTGATTCAGAAAACGAAATACCGTGAATAAGAACTGAATATTCTCCAAGTCCGCCTTTTTTATCAAGAGTCTCAATATCCCTGACTGTCTCGTCATCAAACCCTTCAGATATGTGTGTAATAAACGGGATATCATTTTTAACTGACTTTTGATATTCCACCTCAACTCCTTCACCCCAGTTTAAAGCAAAGGAAGCTATTGAGTGTGCCATGGAAAAATCTGAAATAACCTTCACCGGAAGCAGATCAAGGAAAGGATCCTGGACAAAATGAGGAATGTGATCCTGAACACTCGTAACCCCTGAAATAAGATTTCTATATCCACCGAGCAGATAAAGATCTCTGTTTTCAATCTGCTGCCGTTCACGGTAGACATCAGCACTTTTCAGATCATTGTCCCAGGGAAGCCAGTTGGGATAAGGTCCGTTTCCGACCTTAGGAAAATAGGTACCAAGCAGATGATCATGGGAATTTATCAACCCCGGGCATATAACGGCGTTGTCTATTGATATTGAATAATCAGTTTTAACCTTCTTTCTGACCACTTCCCCAATTTTTCCATCTTCAATTACAATACATCCGCCGCTGAAAGTGCTGTCCGGAGTTATTACTGTTGCATCCTCAATAGACCAATTCATTATTTACCTGTATCCTGTAATAGCATTATAATATAATTCAGCAAAAGTGAAAATATATGGATATTTTACCTCATATAAGGTATTATCTATATAAAATTACAATGAGTCAAGTAAAATTCATCTTGACCTATTCACTAAAAAAGGCTGATATAAGTGTATCATTAGATGAAATTACAAGCTGGAACATATGAATTACAGGGAAATATTTAAAAGCATACTGCCGCCGGAATCAATAATAACTTCAAATGAAGCATTGATAAACAAATACGGAATCGACAAAACTAAAAACATAACCGCACATGCAGATTGTGTTCTTTTTCCGGAAACAGCTGGAGACGTTTCACATATTTTAGAACAATGCAGCAAAAAAAAGATTGCGGTTATTCCGAGAGGAAGCGGTTCCGGAGTTACAGGCGGTGCAGCAGCTGTTTACGGAGGAGTGATATTATCTTTTGAAAAAATGAACAGGATAATAGAAATTGATCCAGATAATATGATTGCGGTTGTCGAACCGGGAGTTATTACTGCAGAAATAAGCAGAGCGGCGGAAAAATTTTCCCTGTTCTATCCTCCCGATCCTGCGTCACTCGAAGAATGCTCAATTGGAGGCAATTTTGCAGAAAATGCCGGCGGACCGAGTGCCGTAAAATATGGAACAACCAGAGACTATATTACGGGAATCGAATTTGTAACCGTTGACGGGACAATAATGCATCACGGCGGAAAAATTGTAAAAAATGTAACCGGATATGATTACACATCAATTCTCTGCGGAAGCGAAGGAACACTGGCTGTAATAACGAAACTTTATCTTAAACTTATTCCAAAACCTGAGAAATCTACTGACATATTAATAGGATTTAATTCAATGGAGGATGCAATTGAAACTGTAATTAAAATCATACAGCAGAAGAACAATCCAACAGCTATTGAATTTATGGAAAAAGAGGCAATTGATATTGTAGTAAGAAACACTGATCTTAAAAATTTTTTCCCTTCAAGCAAAGCTCAGCTGATAATTACATTTGACGGTAAGAATAATGACAACCTCAGTCTCAAGGTAAACGAGTTATTTGATATTGAATTAATAAGCGAAAAAAATACATTCATAGCAAAAACTGAAGAGGAAAAAAAGTCATTATGGCAGATCAGACGCGGGATTAAAGATGCAATCGGGTTAACAAGTCCCGTGTATTTTGCCGAAGATACAGTAGTACCAAGATCGGAGATACCTTCATTCATAAAGAAAATAAAGCAGCAGCTGAGAGACCATAATCTTCATTCAATTTTTTTCGGACATGCCGGTGACGGAAATGTTCATATTGATATTCTTAAAGATAACATGGATGATGAAAAGTGGTTTAAAATTATGCCCGAAATACGAAGGTTGATTTACTCAATAGCCCTCAAACATGGCGGTGTAATTACCGGAGAGCATGGAATCGGTTCATTACGGAAAAACTATCTTTCAATGGCAATGCCGCAGGAGCAGATAGATTTAATGAAGAGAATAAAAAAAGCTTTTGATCCTGATGGAATTCTTAATCCAGGAAAAGTTATTGATTTGGACGTTTAAGTCTATTTTTACCTTATTACGGTATTCCTGCCTCTTTTATATTAAAATAAATGAAAGAATCCTTAACCAAAAAGTATAAGAGTTGTTTAATTACTGTATAAGTATCCAAAATATCTTTTTTTATTTGATCAGAATTATCTGATTTTTCTGATAATTCATTAACAATCTGATCAAAAAAAAGTACAAAACCAACGGCTAAAAGCTTACTCAAACTTATCCTGAATCTGTTTCTATATAAAAAATACAAATCACACTGTAACTCATCAAAATCAACACGCATGCATTTCCAACTGTCTCCGGGTGCCTTTTTCTGATACGCCGTTAATTTTCCGTATTCACCTTTTACAAAATCAAAATTATTATGGCAAAGAGTAAAAATTCTTTTAATGATATCCTTCCGGCTTATGTTGAATTTCAAACATACTTCTTTCATTTCATCGAAAACATATCCGCTTACATTCAGACTTGTCCGGTTCATAATTATCTCCATAAAAAGGTGTATAATTATATAACGCAGAAATTAAGACATTATGTAAAAATTTTTTATTTAATAAAACATGGCTGATAAGAAAACGGGATTTTAATCCTTCTTATATACATTCTTTCCACTGAAATAGCCCTGTTTCCAGTTTCCCATAATTTCAGATGACAGTTCTACACTCATAAAAGCAGCAGGATCTATAAGAGCCACAGCATCCTTAAGTTTACTCAACCGATGGGATGGAATAACTGTATATATAATTTTAATCGGTCTTCTCCTGTATGCGCCATGACCTTCCAGAATTGTTGCTCCGCGGTAAAGATTATCTGTAACATATTCAGCAATTTTTTCCCATTTTTCGGATATAATCATAACAGAAAAACGTTTTTCAAACCCCTGAATAAACTGATCTATCAGAAAGGAAGTCACAAACATGCTTATAAGACTGTACATTGCTTTATAGAGAGGGAAGAAAAAAGCTCCTATACTTACAGAAACAACATTCATCAGAAAAATTCCTGTTCCAATATTTATCGACAGTTTTTTTCTGACAATAGTACTTATTACATCAGTTCCGCCGATTGATGCCCTGTTCTTAAAAATAAGTCCGAGACCGAGACCATTCAGTGCTCCGCCGAATATGGCAGCAAGAATTTCATCAGGAACATATAAAGCGCCGGAAAGCGGTCTGAAAATATGAAGAAAGAAGCTGTATGCAGCAAGACCTATTATGCTGGAGATTACGAAATGAAGATCAAGTTCAATAAAAGCCAGAATTAAAATCGGAATATTCATAAGAAGAAGTGTCGCTGAAACCGGAAACCCGAGAGTATAATCCAGAATTAATGCAATACCGCTTATTCCTCCGCTTAAAAAGCGGTGAGGATAAAAAAACAGAATTACAGCAAGTGAAGAAAGCATGCCTCCGGCTGTAATGCATATTATTCTGAAAAAATAAATCTTTAGCCCGGGAAGATCATTTGCTGAACCGGATTTAACCAGTCTATTCATCATCACCTCCTGCGGAAAATATTTCTATTCTGTCTGCTTTCTTGTTTTTCTTACCAGCTTTGCCTTTTCAACAGCTTCTGAAAACAAATTCTCAGCTTCGGCAATAAGATAATCCTTGTTATTATGTTCAGGATGATCAAGTACAATTTCAAGAAGCTCATTCAGAATTATTCCGATTACGGGACCCGGTTCAACTTTAAAATGCTTCATTACATCATAGCCTGTAATCTCAAGATCCTTAACAGTAATTGCATTTTCATCCGCAATTACTTTTTCAATTCTTTCACACAGCTCGGTAATAGGAGCCGGAATTCCGTCTCTTGATCCGTTTCCTCTTCTGTCTGCCAGTCGCAGCTGTATCAAGTCCTGTATGTTTTCTATTCCGACTTTTCGCATAAATCTTCTGACTGCACCGTCATTCCAGTCATCAGTATAATGGAACATATGATTCATTACAAGATTTACTGTTTTACTTATATCATCATTTGAAAATTTAAGTCTTTTCATAATACTTTCAGTTATACGCCCGCCTACCATTTCATGATTATAAAAAGTACCATCGCCGTCAGAACCTGTTCTTCTGGTAGCAACCTTGCCAATATCATGAAACAGTGCAGCCAGCCTGATATACGGCTGATTTTTAGGAGCTGCATCACATGAATAAATATTATGATAATATACATCATATTTATGATATTTATTCTGAGGAACACCGAAACACTGCTGAAGTTCAGGAAGAGCTATCTTTAAAAGTCCGCTATGTCGCATGTTTTCAATTCCTATGGACGGTTTATCAGTTTCAAGCATTTTCATCAGCTCTTCCCGGACTCTTTCTACTGAAACCTTTTCCGAAACATGCAGGGTTTTTTTAATTGCTTCAAAACTGTTTTTTTCAATAATAAAATTCAGTTTAGCCGTAAATCTGCACGCCCTGTAGGAACGAAGTCCATCCTCATTTAATCTGTCAATGGCGCTTCCTATAGTTCTTATTATCCCTTCGTTTAAATCCTTCAATCCGCCGACATAATCAATAACTTCCTCATGCTCAAAATCATATGCCAGACCGTTTATTGTAAAATCCCGTCTGGCAACATCCTCTTCAAGCGTCTCAGAATATGTAATATTTTCCGGACGGCGTCCGTCAAAATATTTGCCGTCACAGCGGTATGTAGTGACCTCAAAAGCCTTCTTTCCGAAAAGCACAGTTACTGTTCCATGTTTGATTCCTGTCGGCACCACATGATTAAAAAGTTCAACTACCTTTTCAGGTTTTGCATTTGTAGCAAAGTCAAAATCATACACTTCCATTCCCAGAAGCATATCCCTGACACTGCCGCCGACCATAAAACATTCATACCCCGCCTCGTTCAAGGTCGCAATCAGCCTTTTTATTGCTTTCAAAAAATCATGATCGATGCGGAACTTTTTTTTAATTTTTTCCATGTTGTCCGAGATATAAATAATTTTCGATACTGTAAACAATATCCGCAAATAATATAAAAGAAAAGACTTTTTTATTGAAGATAATGGTTCATCAGCTGTTAAAACCATATTTTGAGTCCGGACAATGTTTTCAAGCTAATAAAAAAATTTTTTTCACTCTTTATTACTTTCAAATAATAAAATTCATTTTGCCTCAGCTTTAATATCTAAGCTGAACTATTTGACTCTGATAAATTATTTATTTAAAAATAAAATTTTACATACAAAGTCAGTTAAAAAACACTTGCAATTACTGTTGATTACTGGATAATTCCGGTATAACCTGATAAGGATGATACAGTATGGAACAGAATATTTACAAAAGAGAGCCTCTGGGAGTAAATGGAAATGGAACTCCCTTTAAAGCT
This sequence comes from Spirochaetota bacterium, assembly GCA_016928815.1. Lineage (GTDB taxonomy): Bacteria > Spirochaetota > UBA4802 > UBA4802 > JAFGJZ01 > JAFGJZ01. The sequence goes on along the minus strand of JAFGJZ010000054.1, from coordinate 12,519 downwards.
GTAATTGTGGATGATTCAGCACTTGCAAGACAGATACTGCGTCAAAGTTTATTATCTGTCGGTTTCAACATCATTGACGAAATCAGCAACGGTCAGCTTGCAGTACAGAAACTGACCAGTGGAAATTTAATTCCCGATTATCTTTTTGTTGATATGGAAATGCCGGGGCTTAATGGTGGAGATGTGATAAAAAAAGTTAAACCCGATATTCCGAAATGTAAAATAATTATCGTAACTTCTCATTCTGAAAAGGATATTGTACAGGAAATAATTACTCTCGGAGTTGATGGGTATATAAAAAAACCTTACAATAGAGATACTGTTCTAAAAAATCTGGAAAAACTCAAATACGGTTGAGTAAGAACCTGAAGAATTCATTATCATAGTATATTCAAATAGCCCTTAATAGTAATTTTCTATTTTTCAAGCTAACCGCAATCAACATATACTTTCAAAGGTAAACTTTTCTCTTTCATATTTCACTGCCTGGAAAAGGTCTGGCTGTTACTGTATTTGAAAATCCTGATTCATGATTATAAGGAGTTCCTACCTTGTATGAATCATATGCAGTAACTTTTATATAGTAGAGAATATTGTTTTTAATCACAGGGAAATCCAGCATGGCTCCGTTTGCACTTCTCATATTTTCTTCAATTAATCTGTTATCGATGGTAATTTCAATATAATCACCCTTCTGAATTTCATTTGTAATATATTTTCCGTTATACACATTTAAAATTCCGTCTACCTCATTCGGAGTAACTCCGTAATATATACGGTACCCTGATATATCATGATCAACATTTTTTTTCCAGCGGATGACTATCTGTCTGTCTCCCTTTTTTTCAACCTGAAGAAACATCGGGTTATTCGGTGCAGGATCAAGTTCATAACTGATCTCCATTGATTTCATTTCCGGAGACTTTAAACCGTCAGGTGAGGCTATTAAATGCGTTCTCCACTGAAAATATTTCCCCCGCACATAATTCTGACCGTCCTGTTTTAAATATATATTTTTCTGATTATTTTCAATCCTGTACCATTTCAGGGATTCATCATTTCTGTCAAATTCGGAATCTGACATACGGAACTCAGTCCAGATGAAAGTGTCATGTGAAATATTTTCTTCCCACTTCATCAGTGTTATCATGGTGCCTGTCAAAGGCAGAATGTAAACAGGACTTGAAATTATTCCTTCACGGTTTCGGGGTTCTCTGCTGTTTTTAACAAGATCACGGTAATTTTTAACAGTAAAGTCGGATATCTCTTTTATATTTTCATACTCTCTGAAAATAATCCTGAATTCGTCAAGATATCCTTTATATTTATCGGCAAGAGTTATTGCGGGAAGATCATTTGCTGTAAATGACGGAACCATAAGCTGACTTTCAGCACTTCCGTTTTCCGTTGCAAAAACCATATCCGATTCAATATCATTTATTTTATGATACAGTCTGCCGGTATAACGGTCATATGATATCAGGTAATGATACCATTTATTTTCCTTCAAAACTGGAGAATTTATCAGTGAGAGACTGTGTCTTCTTCCGCTTTCATCAAAAAATATGTTGAACATATCCGCCCTGATTTTTCTGTTTTTTATACTTATCTCAATTCCGTTTCTTCCGCCGGAAAGATAACCCATTCTGGAGAAAATTTTAGCTCCGTCATTCAGCCGTACCGGGCAGAACTTGAATTCAATTGTAAATGAACCTAAATCCCTTTCTTCAGAAAGCCATAAACGTGATGAGCTTTCAAGCTGTATGTAGTGTTCATCCTTAAAAAAATAAGCTGCTCCGCCGCCAAGTGTCCCCTGTCCCTTGACCGGATTATATGAGCTGTATTTTATTCCATACCGTCTTGACGCATCACGCAGTTCAGAGTCCTTTCCGTTAAAACTGAGTGATAGATCAGTAATCGCCGGTTCGCTGTTATCTTCATAATTTAAATCTTCAAGTCTGAAATAGCGGTGACCATCCTGCTTTACAATACTTTTCACGTTAAACAGATCCAGTCCGCTTATATCAAATTTCACTTTACCCGTAAGTCTGACCGATGCTGTTGCCATTATTGAGAAAATCATAATGATAAATAATATTATAATATATTTGCGCATTCCTTTTTCCTGCAGAGCAATTATCAGAAATGATGAAAATAAATTCATCATCCTGTCATAATATTTATCGGTATGACAAACAATTACTCTTAAAATATTACATAGTTTTTACAATAAAATCCACATTTTTTGATGGACAAAAAGTGACATTTCGTGTTCTAATGTTTAGATGTTATAAAAATTCATGGAGAAAAAAATGAAAAAATTATCATTTATAGCCGCGTTGCTTTTAATAGCTGCTATAACAGCCTGCAGTGGAAAATCTTCAGGTTCAAAAAATAAACTTATAATCGGTACCGATGCTACATGGCCTCCGATGGAATATCTGAATGCAAATAAAGAAATCATCGGCTTTGACATTGATCTGATGAAAGCTGTTGCGGAAGCCGGCGGTTTTGAAGTTGAATTTGTGAATGCGGCATGGGACGGTATTTTTGCAGCTCTTGATAACGGAAAATTTGACGCTGTAATTTCCTCAATAACAATTACTGATGAAAGAAAAAATTCAATGGATTTTTCGATTCCGTATATAAATGCAGGACAGGTTCTGGTTATTAAAAAGGATCTTACTGGAGTTGAAACCCTGGCGGATTTAAAAGGAAAATCAGTAGGAGCGCAGATCGGAACTACAGGTGCCATGGAAATTACCAACTCGGGAGCAACACTGAAAAATTATGATGAACTTGGTCTTGCAATGGAAGATCTTGCGAATGGACGAATTGACGGTGTAGTCTGTGATACTCCGATTGCTGCGAATTTTGCCCTTCAGAATGAAAAATACAAGCCTGTACTGAAAATTGCCGGAAAACCCTTTACTCAGGAATTTTACGGAATTGCAGTAAAAAAAGGCAATTCTGAAATTGTTGAAAAAATCAATACAGGTCTCAAAGCCGTAATTGATTCCGGTAAAACAGACGAGTTGGAAAAACAGTGGCTGAGATAAAACGGAACACAAATAAAATCGAAATATCAGACGGCCTTCTCATTCCTGACAGGAATGAGAATGGTCTCTTTTCTGCGTGGAGAATATCATTTTTCGGAGCACTCCTCATACTGCTGGGGCTGATTGTTTTTTCACCTGAACCTTATTTTGAAATAATCAAGTTCATTCCGGACGGATTGTTTAACACTTTCCTTGTAACAATTTCATCGATATTTTTCGCGATGATAATCGGTCTTTTCACTGGTCTTGGACGTATTTCACGGAATCCTTTAATTAATGGAATCGCAAATATTTATGTTGAAGTAATTCGCGGTATACCGCTGCTTGTTCAGCTGTTTTATATTTACTATGCATTAGGAAAATTTATTCAGGTACCCAGCATAATTGCGGCAATAATCGCCATGGCGGTATGTTACGGTGCCTATATCGGAGAAATTTTCCGTGCAGGTATAGCTTCAATTTCAAAAGGGCAAATGGAAGCCGCTCTGTCTTTAGGGCTCTCCCGTCCACAGGCAATTAGGAAAATCATTATCCCTCAGACATTAAAGGTGGTTCTTCCTCCATTGGGAAATGAATTTATCGCATTGCTGAAAGACTCATCTCTGGTTTCGATTCTTGCAGTTGCAGACATTCTGCGAAGAGGAAGAGAATTCGCTTCCAACTCATTTCAGTATTTTGAAACCTATACATTAATTGCACTCATATATCTTGTATTGACTCTGTTTCTTTCAAGAATGGTAGGCATAATGGAAGAGAGGATGAAAAATGCAAGATAATATTGTCGTAATTAAAAACGCTAAAAAAACATTTCATGTCAAATCATCAGACGGCAGCAGAAAACTGCTTCATGCCGTAAATAACGTATCGCTTGAAATAAAAAAAGGTGAAGTGGTATTTGTAATTGGACCATCCGGCAGCGGAAAAAGCACACTGCTCAGATGCGTAAACAGACTTGAGACTCTTACCTCAGGTGAAATACTGGTTGATAACAAATCGGTAACCCATCCCGAATCGGATATCCGCGAAATACGCGAGGAAGTCGGAATGGTTTTTCAGCAGTTCAACCTTTTTCCTCATCTGACAGTACTTAAAAACATTACTCTTTCTCCGATAACGGTAAAAAAAATCAGCAGGGAAGAAGCTGAAAAAAATGCAATCGCTCTTTTAAAACGGGTCGGCCTTGAAGAAAAAAAAGATGCATTTCCGGAAGAACTTTCAGGCGGCCAGCAGCAGAGAGTTGCAATAGCAAGATCACTTGCCATGAATCCGAAAGTAATGCTGTTTGACGAACCTACTTCCGCACTTGACCCTGAAATGGTAAAAGAAGTACTTGATGTAATGCTTGATCTTGCGAAGGAAGGCATGACAATGATGATCGTTTCACATGAAATGGGATTTGCAAGAAATGCAGCAGATACCATAATCCTTATGGACAATGGCGAGATAGTTGAAAAAGGAACACCTGACCAGATATTTAATAATTCAACAGAAGAAAGAACACGCCAGTTTCTGAAACATGTACTGTAGTTATAAAATAATTTTTATGCCGTTTCATGGAACTGCATAAAAATTATTTATTATATTCCAAGAGTTTTAACCGCCAGAAGAACAGCAAAAATAATTATGCCGACTAAAGGTATTGCCCGGCTGATTAGATACTGTCTCAGATACATCCTATTTATTTCTATTTTTTTCAATCTGAAATATATCCACAAATTCAGAATCACTACATATGAAATCAGAAGTGAAAAATATATGACAAGCATTACCGCCTGATATTTCTGAAGATATCTGTAAGTAATAAAAAACAGGACAAGTATGATCGCCAGCGGTATCAGTGAATATTTTCTTATGTTTGAAAATGAATCAACGAATTTTATTTTTTCATCATTAGAAATGTACCTGTTTGCCCGCTCTGAAATCATTCTGCTTAAAATCACTGCAGCGAATAAAATCAGTATTCCAATTAAATCAAGACTCATTATAATCCCCATACATTTTTAAGTTTATTAAGCAGCCGTTCTTCACCTTCATCGAGAATACCGTCAGAGTCAACCACCATACATGCATACTCGTAAATATAGCGCTTTTCTTCCTTATCGCAGTCCTTCAGAAAATCAACAGCTTTATTAAAATGCTCTTCAATTTCTTCCGAATCGAGCAGAAGAAGATTATTGGCAATTCCTATATCAAGACAGTTATAATCATACTTTCCTTTACACATGAACTCATTAATTTCATCAATTTCATTCATATCGATAACTTCATCAATAGCCATCAAACCGACAAGAACCGTTAAAACCGCCTTATTTTTTGTCATATTAAATTCCAGAATATGATTTTTGTAATTAATATCATTTTGAACTAAAAATTTCAAGCAGATTAAAAAAATACTTGAACAAAAAATGTCTGATGCGGAACTTACGTATTGAGGATAATATGGATTTCAGGAAACAGTTAAACGAAACGCAATTTGCGGCAGCTTCAGCCGTAAACGGACCGCTGCTGATACTCGCCGGAGCAGGCTCAGGTAAAACAAGGGTAATTACATACCGGACAGCTAATCTGATCCGTAATCATAACGTACCGCCGTTCTGCATAATGGCTGTTACTTTTACGAACAAAGCGGCGGCAGAAATGCGCAAACGCGTAATCGACCTGATCGGGCCTGCCGGAGAGCAGGTATTTATCAGAACTTTTCATGCATCATGCGTTTACATCCTCCGCAGATACGGTAAACATATCGGCATTCCTTCAAACTTCACAATTTATGATTCAAAGGATCAGGAATCAGTAATAAAAGAAATACTTCTTGATATGAAAATCGATCCCAAAAAGCAGAAACCTTCCGCCATAGTTTCAAAAATATCAGAAATCAAGGATAAAGCCGAACTCGACAGCCGGGACAACTCTCTTTTCTTCCCTGACAGCTATTCATTTAATTTTGCGGAATTATATGAATCCTATAATGAAAAACTTCATTCAAGAAATGCACTTGATTTCAATGATCTTTTAATCAAGACCGTTGTTCTTCTTAAGAATTCACCTGATTCTCTTGAAGATCTCCAGAATAAATGGAAATATATAATGGTGGATGAGTATCAGGATACCAACAAGGCACAATATCTGATTACAAAAATGCTTGCGGATAAATATAAAAACATCTGCGTAGTGGGAGATGATGACCAGTCAATATACTCATGGCGCGGTGCCAACATTAGGAACATTCTCGACTTTGAAAAAGATTACCCCAATGCGCTTGTAGTGAAACTTGAACATAATTACCGCTCTACTGCTCCCATATTGAATGCCGCTCATTCAGTGATCCGCAATAATATCGAACGGAAAGATAAACAGCTGATTTCAACCAGAGGTGACGGAGAAAAACCGGTTTACTGCTCGGCAAACAATGAATACGGGGAAGCAGAATTTGTTATTAATAAAATTCAGTCCATTAAACATGATGAAGGCCTGAATAATTCGGATTTTGCTGTTTTCTACAGAACGAACGCCCAGTCGAGAATTTTTGAGGATTATTTGAGAAAAAATGATATTAACTACCGAATTGTCGGCGGATTGAAATTTTACGACAGGAAGGAAATCAAGGATATAGTATCATATCTCAAACTCATAGTAAATCCGTTTGATACAATTTCATTATTCCGGTCAATAAATAATCCTCCGAGAGGAATCGGAGCCAAAACTATTGAAAAGATACGTGATGCTGCGTATGAGGAACAGATCTCCGAATGGGAAGTAATCGACAAAGAAATTCAGTTCGGAGGCAAAATACCGGCAGGTCTTGTAAAATTCCGCTCAATCATGCTTTCTTTTTTCGTCAAGCACAGCTATGTACCGGAAAAATTAAAACTTACAGATTTTGTAAGGGATGTAATTTCAGATTCAGGATATAAAAGAAGTCTTGAGGAAGAGAATACCCCTGAAAGCAAAACAAGACTGGAAAATATTGATGAATTTTTTAATTCTATTTTTGAATATGAAAATGCAAACCCGGAATCAACGCTTGAAGAATTTCTTCAGGAAATATCCCTTCTTACCAGTGAAGAGAACCCGCTTGATGACGAGAATACAGCTGATCCCGATAACTGCGTCACTCTGATGACAGTACATAATGCAAAAGGACTGGAATATCCCGTAGTATTTCTGACTGGAATGGAGGAAGGAACATTTCCGCATTTCAATTCATCCGACAATGAAGAAGGAATAGAGGAAGAACGCCGGCTGGCATATGTAGGAATTACCAGAGCCATGAACATTCTTTTTATTACTTCAGCTGAGTTCAGACGTTCATACAGCGGTATTTCATATAAGGAGAAGTCAAGATTTATAGATGAGATTGATCCCTCATTCCTGAATCATCAGGTATATTCAGAATCAAATTCATCATCGCAGATTTACGGCGGTTCTTTTGCCGGCACGAATACGGTATTCAGAAGAACAGAAAGCACGGCAGGCTTTTCTGCAGGAAGCGCATCAGCTGAAGCAAAGGATTTTTTTAATAAGATAAATTCCGGAACCGGTGATTCCGGGAAAAAGGAAAACAGCAGTTCATCTTTCAGCATCCGTGACAGGGTCAATCATCCGAAATACGGCAACGGTTACATTTTAACCATTGAAGGAACCGGTGATAACGTAAAACTCACCATTAACTTCAATACTGTAGGCGTTAAGTCTTTTCTTGAAAAATACACTCCTCTTCAGAAAATCTGAACAGATTAAAATCATAATTATGTTTATTTCTTGACTAATGAATTTTTTAATGTAGAATAAGCAGACTGAAAACCGGTTTCTAAATTAATTTCAGCAGCCGGGCATTTAATTGTAATTAAGGTTTCAGACAAATTAAAGTAATTATGAATGGATGTCTATATGAACAATCAGAAAGTTGAACATAAATTTATAAACAATGTACCCGTTATTTCCATTGAAGGGGACATGACATCCGAAACTGATCATGAAATACTCAATGCACTGAAAGAAATTCAGAATATTACTGATTCGCCAAAACTTATAATAAATTTTGAAAAAACAAATTACATAAATTCCGCGGGAATTGCAACTTTAATAAACATAATTCAGACTATTGGGGAGTCAAAAGCTCAGATAGTGTTTGTCGCGCTTACTCCGCATTTTAAAAAAGTAATGGAAATTGTCGGCATACTTGATTTTGTCAGACAGACAGAAACGGATGACGAAGCTGTCAGTCTCCTTCTCAGCATCTGATCAAAGCTGTTTTAAATCCTTAACTATTCTGCATACCGGAAGTGAATTCAAAAAATATTTTCCGTAATTTTTCTGAATAATTCTATTATCCAGGACTGCTACAATGCCGGTATCGGTACTGCTGCGGATTAATCTGCCGAATCCCTGTCTGAATTTAATAACCGCTTCGGGAATCTGGAAATCAAAAAATGAATTCCCGCCTGATTCCGTAATTTTTTCAATCCTGGCTTCGATAAGCGGTTTATCGGGAACTGCAAACGGAAGCCGCGTGATTACCAGATTTTTCAGACTGTCACCCTGAAGATCAATACCCTGCCAGAAAGAATGTGTACCAAGCAGAACGGAATTAACATTTTCCCGGTAGCTGCTGATCGCTCTTGCCGCACTGCTTTCATTCTGTGAGTATATTTCACACTCAACCAGACCGCTTAATATCTGTCTGCAGTCCTCCAGCATTTTATATGAAGTAAAAAGAACCATTGTCCGTCCGCCCGACTTTTCAATCAGAAAAGCAGTTATTTCCGCAACATACCTGGTGTATAAATCCGACTGCGGATTTATTTCAGTATCAGGAATATACAGAATGCAGTTTTCCCTGTAATTAAAAGGTGATCCGAGCATTAATTTGCGTGGTTCATGCAGTCCCAGTTTTCTGATTGTATAATCAAATGAATTATTAACGGTTAACGTGGCTGATATGAAAAAAGATGACTCAAAAAATTCAAACACATCATGCCGCATGATGTCGCGGATATCAACCGGCTGGGCAACAAGAGTAACGTCATCACGAGAGGACTCAATCCAGTAAACCCAGTTTTTCTCAAATCCATATACGGTCATATTCAGACTTTGATAGAGAGAAAACAGCCTAGAAGAGAGCGCATCATACTCCATTTTGGTGAATTCATTTGTACTGAAATCCTTTTCAGTTTTTTGAAAATTTTTATAAAAAGATTCAACAGATTTCAGGAGAGCCTCACCCTCCGGAAAACCTTTTTTAAGTCTGATATTCAAATTTTCACCAAGCTTTTCCTGCAGCGCACTGAAAAACCCCGGCAGTTCTTCTGTAAATTTTTTAAAATCTGCAGCTAATTCCTTCTGAATATCCTTCGAATCGATTTTATCAAAAACAAGTTCATTTCTGCTTTTCCTTATTCTGCTGACAATGTCGCCGGTGATTTTTTTATTAATTTCAAATCCCATCTGCGAAGAGGCGACCGTTTCAAGTGAATGCGCTTCATCAAAAACGATTACATCAAACTGTGGAAGAAACGTCCTGCCGGATTTGAGATTTGCAAAAAAAAGATAGTGATTCATTATAAGGAGATCAGCCCTGCTCCATTCATTTCTCACACGGCAGTAGACACATTGCGTTTTATTTTTGCATGTTTTCATATTACATGATTCCGGTTCACGGTTTATCTGCGACCAGAAATCCCATTCTACTGAAGTGTCTTCAAATGTAAAAACAAGTCCGCTTTCAAACATCGTCGCAATTTCATCTGCGGCATCCCTGTCACCGAAGAGAAACGCACCATGTCCGACTACCCCCTTATAGCGCGTATAACATGGATAATTGGAACTTCCCAGACACAGCGAAGTCTTAACATTATAACCGTAAAGTTCCTTCATTATTTTTTCTGCGGAAGGTATGTCTTTTTCAAGAAGCTGCCGCTGAAGTGCCTTTGTTTCAGTAGATACTGCAATTTTTTTTCCGCTGTCCATTGCATATTTTATAACAGGAACGAGATAGGCCATAGTTTTACCGGTACCGGTTCCGGCTTCTATAAGCGCATCTGAGTTTTCAGCTGCGCATTGTTCAATAAACACTGCCATATTTTTCTGACTGTCGCGGTATTCATAAAAAGGAAGGATGTCTTTTAAACATCCTTCTTCTGAAAATATTTCTTCAACGGTTATGTCAAAATCCAATTTTAGTCAAACCTGAAAGACGGATAGCTGTCGGAAAGTCCTGAAAGATATGCACATACGTTACCTGCATACCGCAGATAGCGTACCATGAAATCAAAAAGAATGTTCGGCCATTTACCGGATACTATTACTGAGATCAGGCCGATAAACCATATGAGAATCATACCTGAAGAAAGTATGCTCAATAAAACAATATGCGGCAGAGACAGAAACATAATTCCAATACCAGATAATCTCATGGCGGCAAGAAAACGTGAAGGATTTTCCGGAAGTGCCGCTTTCATCTGCAGTGTATCATCAAGTCCTGTGTTTCCGGCAAAACGCGGATTATCTTCAATTACATTAAAAACTGATCCGGAAAAACTCAAATTATATCTGAGTGTTTTTTCCTGAATTGCATAAAAATCACGTTCACCTTTTCCGCTGAAAAGAATCAGAATCCAGTTAAGACAGCCTGTAATCATGGATAGCGCATTGTAAATGTAAAGAACAATAAAATGCGGTATGAATACAATGTAATATAATCCTATGAGACGCAGGAAAGCCTTCATTCTGGAAAATTTTAAAGAATAATCAATTGAAAAATTTATATAACCTTTACCTGAATGATCAAAATTGTCCTCTATGTAATCATCAATGTCTTCCATATCAATGTCAAAAATATCCGGGTCTTTTATCAAAGGACCGGCTTCATACTTTTCCATATCCACTTCAGGAAGATTGCTTTCCCTGAATTCATCTATAATCAGATTATCGGAACTGCCGTCATCCATTTCCGGAATTTCATCAAATTCCATTGTACTGTTTTCAAAAACATCCGCTTCATCTTCAGCTGCAGATGCGGCAAGTTCATCAACGTTTAAACCGGGAATTTCATCTATCGATAGTCTGAGTTCATCTTCCGTTTCATCGGCTTCCGGAAAATCATCATTACCGGAAGATGCCAGTTCATCAACATTGAGACCCGGAATTTCATCTATTGACAGTCTGAGCTCATCCTCTGTTTCCGTCTCATCCTCAATGATCATCTGGTCATCGGCGGAAATTTCATCAAGAGAAAGCCCGGCATCTTCGAGAGAAAGTCTGTCGTCAGCCGAATCATCAAGATTTTCGCCGGATTTGATTTCATCACTTTCCTCAAGATTAATATCAAGCGATGCAAGATCAAGAGTAAGATCATCATTTTCAATACCTGACTCATCACCGGCTGCAGTCAATCCGGGCTCATCCTCTGCAGCTTCGTCAAGACCGTCCAGGTCTATGTCAAGTGAATCAAGGTCAATAGTCGTACTGTCATCATCGGATTCCGGTTCTCCTGTTTCATCGGACAGATCCAGACCGGAAAAAGCATCAGGTTCATCCGACTCAACCGGGTTGAAATCGTCAGTATCCATAAATGCGGAATCATTTCCCGCAGAAAGGGACCCCATATTTTCTTCTTTGCCTGTCGAAAATTCCTCCGGCAGATCCAGGTCGTCAAAATCAAGATCGTCGGAATCATCATCAAGTTTGATCGGTTCACTGGCGGAATCATCATCAATAATTGCGTCATCATCGGCTGTCTGTGCAGGTCTGTTTAAAACTGAAAGGTCAATCTCAGGTTCTATTTCATCATCAAATTCAAATTCATCGGCTACCATTGCATTTGAGTTATCAACAAGTTCATCATCCGAAAATTCTTTTACGGAATCAAACGCAGGCATGACAGCAGGAGCTGCTGTTTCTCTGTTATCAATGATATTATGATGACTGCAGCTCGGGCAATCAAAAGCGAATTTCTTTCCGCTTATTTTGGCATCATCAACAGAAAACGACGCATTACAGTCTGAACATTTAACTATCATCTAATACTCCCGGTCAACTTCGTCCTGGATGGAACTTTTCATTTATATTATTCTGAATTATCAGCATAGAGAGCGGGAAAAAAAGAACAACAAACCATTTCATATCACGGTTATTTAATTCTTCTGATTTCTGCATGTATTTAAAACCAAGATAAATACTCCAGATTCCGCATGTAAATATCACCAGCAGAACATTTGAAACAGGGTCATCTCCGAAAAGCCTGCTTACACGGATCAGCCACCAGAAATAATATAAAAAGCCGGTTAAAACCATGAGAAGAAGAAGAACGATAAGATTATCTTCCGGCATGTATTTATGATTTCTGATCATTATTTCACCTATGCTGTATAAATATACTTGTTACATTAACGGTATTTTCCGATTAAAATTTTAGAAATAAATATAAATTTTATCAAAATAACTGCAAAATTACAAGTTA
>JAFGJZ010000053.1 GCA_016928815.1 Spirochaetota bacterium | reverse complement strand
TTTTTGTAATAAATGTCATCATAAACTGCTCTCTTATTCTGAAAATCCATTATCAGCGGACAAATAACCAGTCTGTCATATGAACTGCCCCGAAAATGGAATTTTCCCGAACGGATGAAAGGACTTACAGCATCATCAGACGAGTATCTCCCCTGCAGATCGTCATCCATGAGTTTGAACAGTGAGCTGATGTCGTTTTCAAAAACTCCGATCATGTTTTTAATTTTACTGAATTTGTTTTTATCTCTTGGATCAAGAATATAGTCAGGGGAAAAAAGATCCGAAATTATGTTGCTTCCCAGATTTCGGCTCAGATTATTTATGTAAGCCAGAAAATCCGGGTGCTGAAACGTGATTGCATGACAATGAATGTCATAGAAAGTGCTTTTATCATTTTTCATAGCATCATTAATATGCATTGAAAAATCTGCTATGTCAATTAAAATTGTGGTTCGACTCCGCGGTCAGTGAGCGTACCGAACTGCTCATCACAGGTGGTTCGACAAGTTTATACTGAGCATGTTAAAGTGTGGTAATAAAATAATTGCATGTTGTTACATTTTACCTCTCATCGGCGAATACACAGACACTTGTGGTGAGCAGTCACCGGACCTTGTCGAAGGGTCAACTTTCACTTGTTATTTCGACCGCAAAGAGAGATCTGATTTTTTTAATGAAACAGATCCCTCACATCCGTTCGGGATGACAATCCGGTGTGAAATTCTTTCCACTTTACAAACTTTACAAACTTTACAAACTTTACAAACTTTAATACTTGATTTTCAGTTAAAAAAACTTTCAATGACTGGAACCGAGGTGAATAAATGTTTAAACGAAGTGATATAATAAAATCAATGCTTCCGGGACTTCTCCCTTTACTTGTATTCATCATATTTGACGCCTTTTTTGAGCCTGATACCGCAGTTATCGCGGCAGTTGTCTTTTCTTTAATGGAGCTTGGATATCATTTTTTCAGATACAGAAAGTTTGAAAAATTTGTTCTATTCGACATCATTTTAATTTCAGTTCTTGGGGTAATTTCAGTTTCCACAAACAATCCGCTGTTTTTCAAATTGAAACCGGCAATAATCGAAGGCATAATCGTCATTGTACTGGCTGTTTCAGTTTTTACACCTGCGAACATCATCCTGATGATGACACAGAGATATATGAAAGGAATTAAACTCAGCAAAGAACAGATTGCGAAAATGCGTCAGAGCTGTCTGATTATGTTCTTAATTTTTACGGTTCATACGGCAATGATTGTCTACTCCGCTCTTTACATGTCTCAGGGAGCATGGGCGTTTATCAGCGGAGTTCTTTTTTACATTCTTTTCGGAATCTATTTCATTATAGAAATTACATTTTCAAAATATCTGAAATACAGAACTTCATTGAAATACAAAAACGATGAATGGTTCGACATCCTTTCGGAAGACGGAAAGATTACCGGCCGTGCTCCAAGGTCACTCTGCCACGGGAACCCTGATCTTCTCCATGCTGCGGTGCATCTTCAGGTTTTTAATTCCGCCGGAGACATTCTGCTTCAGAAAAGATCATCTGCTAAGGATGTCCAGCCGGGCAAGTGGGACTCTGCGGTTGGAGGACATGTAAATTCAGGCGAACTGATTGAAAACGCAGTCATCAGGGAGGCATCGGAAGAATTGAAGCTCACAGGCATAAGTCCGCAGCCTTTCATCCGCTACATATGGCGGAGTGAAATTGAAAGTGAGATGATATTTTCCTTTTACATTGTAAAAGATGATGTCTCTGAATTCGATCCGGTAGAAATAGATGAAATCAGATATTTTTCAATTAAAAAAATTGAAAAACTCAAAAATGCTGAACAGCTTACGCCGAATTTCTGCAGTGAATTTGAAATGATGAAAAACAGCGGTCTGCTTGAAAAACTGCAGACCGGTAAAAAAAAGTAATTATTAAAAAGATCTGATAGCACGTACTTTTCCAACTACATTATTTTTGGCAACACTGCCATGCCCTCCATCTGCGAAATTATATGTCCAATAATAAGCAGCATGGTCTTCAGAAGAACTTAAATAAACAGTAGCCCCAAAACCGCCAATTGAACCTCGGTTTATGTAAAGCTTATACAACTCATCATACGACGGCGTATACCAATCAGTGTAACCATCATTATCGTAAGCATGTGTTAATCCAATTCCGTATGAGGTCAAATCATTGTTACCCGCACTTATTGCTTGATCAACAATTTTACTTGTATTTGCAGAACCAGTCCCGAGTGCTTTTTCTGTTCCGCCAGGTACGGCAGTTGTTTGAGTTGATCCTCCTGATATCCATACTATTCCAGCATTCTGGTCTGCAATTGATGCTATCAAACCATGAGGTACACTAGCATCATACCCTGGATCACCAGCCTGAAGAATATAAGCTAATTTTCCTCCACGATAATTCATTCCAATAACCAGATTAGATGCTATTGTCCGATAAACTGTCGCATTCTGCGATGCTCCGATTATAGAATATCCGGCAGGGCTTGCAATTGTAATAGTTACAGTTGATCCATTAGCAGCCGTAATATCAAGTATGGAAAGATTTCTTGTATTGCCATTACCGGATAGCACACCTTTTGTGGCTCCAGTTACTGTTATGTTATCAGCAGTTAATGTCACCGGGTCTACATCGAAAGTAAGTATCAGGCTGGTAGAGTCTACTGTGCCGGATGTTTCGCCAGATTGTATCATACCAGAAAAAATGATCGGTATATCGGTAGTACCATTGCCGCTATCAGCGCCACTGCTACCTCCGTCACAAGCAGTAAAAGCAAATGCAGTTGCAAAAAACAGGATTCCAAAAAAATATAAGTTTTTTTTCATAAAATTCCCCTGAAAATAAAATTTATTTAATAAATAAATGACTTTTCATCAAATCAATTCATCGATTACCATAATCAGAATGGTTGTAATTTACATGTCAATTATTAATTAAATTTCATTCATTTATTTTGGATAATAAGTAAAGTTACATTTACATATCTGATTCATTAAAAACAAATAATAATTGATTTCATGCCGATCTGATATTTATAAATAATAAAAAATATTTCATCCGGATTTAATATAGCTAACACTAAATTTCTGCAATGAATCCAGAATTTTTAACAACACCAACCAGCTAGAAAAGGTAAAAAATTCAGACAAAATGATTGAAATAATCAGTAAACTGATGTATATTTAATAAAATTTCGGAGAATATATGAAACAATATTTCATTATAGGAGCACTATTTATTCTGCTTATTGTAGGCACTTCCTGTGAAAGAAACGACATATTCGGTGACGGAAACAGTTATAATTCTATTGTCGGCTGGTTTTCCGCAGATAAAGGAGTGACCTTATCAGGGTCGAGTTTAATAAGATGGGATGACAGGGATGGGAGAGGAACTTATCTTTATAATAGCAGCTCAAATTACCCGGTTTTTAACCCTATTAACCTCAATAACTTACCGACACTGACTTTCGGTGCTTCAACGAGTTATTTGGAAAATTCAGTAATTTCCATTAAAACTCCGATGACAATTATGATAATAATGGGATACGCATCTTTTGGACCAATCATTGCAAATTTATCTCAAAATCAAACTTCAATCGCTTATGATGGTTCAAATCTGAATATTACTCCTTCAACTATTATTAAATCCGTGTCTGTCGGGGCTTTAACGGGCATCTATAAAATATTTACAATACAATTTACTGATAATTCCAGACTAATTGTTTATGCTAATAAAAGTAAAATTTACGATGAAGAAATTACTGAAAAAGCTGAATTTAACGGTATCTATATCGGAACAGATATAGGATTAAGCAATATTTTTAACGGAGATATAGTTGAACTAATACTTTTCAACACTTCCATAACTGAAAATGTCAGGGAAAAAATTGTTACTGATTTGATGGAAAAGTACGGATTGCAGTAACATTAACGTTTCACAAAACAAAATCAAGCAAACGCTTTAAAATTAATTTTTAAATGAACCTTTTTTCATGACTTTACAAATCTTTTAATAAAATAATTAATTCATTAAAACACAATTCTATAAAAGTACCAATGGCAATTAATTCCAATTCCATCAACATAAATTAACTGAAATTAATTTTGACGATAAATTTTAATATTGACATATTTTAGTAATATTGCAATAAAATTATATTCTTCAGCTAAACAGGATATTAAATGAAAAATAAAATTCAATTACTGATATTTCTATCAACTTTTCTGTTTATGGTCTCATGTTCACTTGATAATAGTTCTTCAGATACTGATTCAAATACCGGGGGCGGCGGTATTCCCACTTCTGTAACAACAAGCAGTACAACATACACAATTGGTTCTATATCTGTTACTTTGAATGGTCAGGCAAATCCAAACAATTTAGCAACTTCCGGATATTTCCGCTATTCAGAAATTGATCCTGGTACAGGAAATGATACTGATGGCACCGCTACCGGCAGTACTTCTTTAGGTACAGGTGCAAATACAGTAGCTTATTCACAAGTAGTGACTAATCTTAAAGCAGTTACAACTTATTATTATTGGGCAATTGCTTCAAATGCTAGCGGCAAAACTTATGGCTCAGTGCAGTCATTCACGACATCTGTAACATTAATCGGCAATGCTACTTCGGTTACAAGTACAACAGCTACTTTACACGGATTAGGAAATCCTAATGGGAATGCAATGACCGGATGGTTTCGATATTCAACTAATAATCCCGGCACTGGTAATGATACTTCCGGCACACGGCAACCGGGTGGAGCTGGTACCCTATCACTCGGATCAGGTACAGTATCTACAAATTTTCAATATGCTATTTCAAATCCTCTTTCTTCTGGAACTACTTACTATTATTTGGCAATTACTAATGGCAATTCAGGAATCACATGTGGTGCTGTGCAAACATTCACTACTCCATAATGTATCAGTAATATCCTATAGCCCGTTTTTATTAAAAGAACGGGCTAATATTCATAAAAAGTCAGCTTTAGACAAAATATAATAGAAACTTAATATTTAACCGGTTCTTTATCATTTCCCCCCTTTACCTTTTAAGAAAATAGCTCAATTCCTGGCAAAATATAAATATTGAAAAAATTTTAATGATAAATTTAAATACTACAATTATTTTCAAAGAGGTCTGTCATGTTTAAAAAAATCATTCTATTTTCAATAATAAGTTCAACTCTGCTTTTTGGAGGCTGTGATTCATCAGGCGGCGGAAGCGGTGACGGCGGATCTTCAGGCAGTGAAGATACAACTCCCCCGGAAGCAGTTGTCATCACCGGGATTACAGCCGGGCAAAATCAGATAAATATTGATTGGACTAACCCTGCTGATTCTGATTTAGATCATGTTCAAATTAGCTGGACGAATGTTTCAAGTGAAGATATTCCAGCAAATGTACAAACCCACTCTATTACCGGTTTAGATTCAAGTACGAAATATACTCTAAACCTCACTGCAGTTGATACGAGTGAAAACAGTTCTGAACCAGTAACTTTATCAATTTCAACTACAGATGGAATAACCACTCCGGCAATAGTTTTAATCTATACAAAGGAGGATCTTATTAGCATCTGGGATGTAAAAATAGCACCACCAGGATCACCATCAATACCACCTACTGCACAAGACCTTGAAAATCTTACAAAAAGCTACATACTCATGTCGGATATTGATCTTGCCGGGTATAACCCAGGTGACAATCGTGGTTGGATACCAATTGGGACTTTTACAAATAAATTTACAGGTAAATTTGACGGTAATGGTCATATTATCAAAAATATGTATTGCAATAGACGAGATTCTTCATTTTTTAATTATACCTTAAATGCAGAAATTACAAATGTTCATCTTATAAATGTTGAATGCACTACTGATTATCAGTATTCTAATGTTGTTGGATTAACTGGTTATGCTTATAATACAAAAATATTGAATTCACATGTTTCGGGAAATTTAAAAACTCCTTTAACTGATTATACCTCTCATGCATGTGGCATGGTTTCACAACTTTTGGGTGATTCAATAATGGAAAATTGTTATAGTGTAGTCACTATAGAGTCTGGAAACGACGGTGCTGGATTAATTCGTTATGCAGGAGGTACAGCAATCATTAAAAATTGTTATGCAAAGGGCTCTGTTAATACTGGTGGAGATCCTCAATATTATAATGCAGCTGGTATAGTCTCTACTATTGAACCTGGTATAAATTGCATTAATTCCTATTCAACTGTTCAAATTACAGGAACCGCCCACAATAAAGGTGGGATTTGTGCTTTTTTATATAATGGAGCAGCAACTTCTCAAATGTCTAACTGCTTCTGGGATACAGAAATTTTCAATACAAATGTTCAAAATGGAGGAACCGGAAAAACAACTGCAGAAATGACACAGCAATCCACATATACAAACTGGGATTTCACTTCAGTCTGGGCAATTGACAGCAATATAAACAACGGTTATCCCTATTTAAGGAATAATCCTCCGGTAAATTAAAAAAAATGTGAGTCTGGTTCGACAAATCAGACTCACATTTATATCAAAATTATTCTCATGTAAATACATATTTAATGATCTGTACCTCAAACATTGCTTCACTCTATTCACCATAAATATCACACTCCCTGAAACCGGACACACTGTATTTCAAAGCTCATTACCTGATTAAATATCAACCTGAAAAAATTTTAATAATAAATTTAATTTAAACAATTATCCTAAAAAATCACATATTTTAAGAAAAATTATTCCACATGAAGTACCTCTTACAACGGACTATGTTATTTAAAGGTATTTTTATTTATGAAAGTCTCGTATGATTTCATACAGTCGTAAAAACACAAAAAGACAAATATTGTAGCAATTTGCTATTGACAGTAATCAATAAGCAATACTTATTGGATTAATTCATTTATCATGCCTTATTAATTGCATAAGCATCGCTTATTCCTAATATTATTTTATCATGGAGTACTAATGAAAAGATTCTTTAATTACCTGATCTTATTAATCCTATTATCAGCTTTTACAACATGTGAAAGAACCGATATGTTTGACATCGGAGAGGATTACAATTCCATCATTGGCTGGTTCTCGGCATATGAAAAAGTGAATCTGATTTCTACCAACTATGTTGACTCATGGAAAGACAGACAGGGACGAAATTCATTTTTATATGAAAATACAGTTTTACGCCCGTCGTTTTTTCCGAACGCTATTAATTCTAAATATCCGACACTCAGATTTAATGATGCTGCCAGTGAGCGGCAGTTGAAAAATGAAAATTTATTTTTAAAGCCTCCGTTAACTATCATAATGCTTACCTATAACATCGGAGATGGGACATTAATTGCAAATTTCAGTCAGCAGAATACCAGTATCTATTATGCAGTTTCTCCTAATGAATTGCGTATTACTTCTGAAAATACCGAAATAGCTGTACCGGTATCCAGTTTGGGAGGCACTGCTGTAACAGTATTAACATTCAAATTTACAGAAGATTCAAGAATGATTATATTTGAAAATAAAACTAAAATTTATGATGCACTAACAAATCAGAAAGTTCAATTCAATGGAATATCAATTGCTAAAAGTTATAATTCCACTAATCCTCTCAATGGATACATTTCCGAATTAATACTCTGCAATGAAGCAGTTTCCGTAGATTTTATAGAAAAAATTACTGATGAACTTCTAAGCAGATATGGCCAATGAAATACATTGTAATTTCAAATACTAATTGACTCCGGCAGAATATAACATAATCATCACCTCATGAGTGAACCTTCATTTGAAAACAAGACATTAGGTCTTTCTGAAAATTTACTGAACTATATTAAAAATCTTGCCGGTACGGAAAATCCGGTTCTGACTGAACTGCGGGAATTCACCTCGAACCATCCTCAGAAAAAAATGCAGATCTCCCCTGAACAGGGAACCATACTTTCATTTCTGATAAAATGCACCGGTGCGGTAAATGCGCTCGAAATCGGTGTATTTACCGGTTACTCCTCACTGCTTACGGCACTTTCACTGCCTGCTGACGGGAAACTCACTGCGGTTGACAGATCGGAGGAATTTACCGGCACTGCGACAGAATACTGGAAGAAAGCCGGCGTTGAAAACAAAATTGACCTGTTACTCGGAGATGCAAATGATGTTCTGGACAGTCTTCTTGAAACAAAAAAGGAATTTTACGACTTCATATTTATT
This sequence comes from Spirochaetota bacterium, assembly GCA_016928815.1. GTDB lineage: Bacteria > Spirochaetota > UBA4802 > UBA4802 > JAFGJZ01 > JAFGJZ01. The sequence continues at coordinate 22,159 of JAFGJZ010000053.1, read as the reverse complement.
GACGCGGACAAGAAAAACTACATCAGTTATTATGAAAAATCACTGAATCTGCTGTCAGCTAAAGGAATAATAATCATAGACAACGTTCTATGGAGAGGACTTGTTGCTGAAGAGTCAGCAGATGACCGCATTACAGTCCAGGTCAGGGAATTCAACCGTTACGTCTCGGAAGACAGACGTACTGAAATGTGCATCATACCGGTAACTGACGGAATGATGCTTGTAAGAAAAAAATAAACTCAGTGGGCGTCGTTCCAGTTCGGTCCCCAGCCTGAATCAACCTTTATGACAACGTCCAGTTTCATTGCGGTACGCATGCAGTTCTCAACAATTTCCAGTACGGCATCTTTTTCTTCATTAAGTACTTCAACAACAAGTTCATCATGCACCTGCATGATCATCCGGCTTTTCAGTTTTTTCTCCGCAAAAATACGGTGAATATTAATCATGGCTATTTTGATCATGTCAGCCGAAGTACCCTGAATCGGGGTGTTGATCGCAATACGCTCCGCGCCTTCCCTTCTGAAGGATACTGAATTATTAATCTCCGGAACCGGACGCTTTCTGCCGGCAAGAGTGATGACATATTTTTTTTCTCTCGCAAAAGCGACAGTCTCGTCAATATATTTCCTGAATCCGGGATATGTTTCAAAGTATTTATCAATAAATTTTTTGGCGTCAGACATTGATATGTCAGCCTGCTGTGAAAGTCCGTACGGGGAAACACCGTAAATAGTAGCAAAATTAATAATTTTAGCCTGCCGTCTCATCCATGGTTCAACTTTATCAACATCCACTCCGAAAGTTGAAGATGCAGTCATCGCATGAATATCGATTCCGTCATTAAAGGCTTTCTTCATGTTTACATCCCTGCTTAAATGGGCGGCCAGACGAAGTTCAATCTGGGAATAGTCAGATGAAAGAAGCGTATAGCCGCTGTCCGCGATGAAACCTCCGCGGATTTTTCTGCCGAAATCATCTTTCATTGGAATATTCTGCAGATTCGGGTCAGTTGAAGAAAGCCGTCCCGTAGCAGCAACAGTCTGGTTATATGAAGTGTGAATTCTTCCCGTTCTTGAATTTATCATTTTCGGAAGTGAATCAATGTATGTCGATTTGAGCTTGCTCAGAGTCCTGTACTGGATTAGATAGTTGATAATTTCATGATCCTTTACAAGAGATTCAAGAACGGTTATGTCTGTTGAAAGACCTGTTTTTGTTTTTTTAACAGGCTTAAGTCCCAGTTTTGTAAACAGGATGTATGAAAGTTCTTTCGTCGAGTTTATGTTGAAATTTTCACCGGCAAGTTCAATAATTTTCTTTTCAACGGCAATAAGGTTTCTGTCATTAAGAGCCGAAAGTTCCGCAAAATATGCCGGATCAATTTTAACGCCTGTAATTTCCATATCAGCAAGAACGGATAAAAGCGGCATTTCTATTTCGGAAAAAAGTTTCATGAGATCATTTTCTTCAAGTTTTCTTTTTAGAACATGATACAGTCTGAGAGTGATATCGCTGTCCTCGCACGCATATGCAGTAACCTCATCAAGCGGAATTTCAGAAATAGGAAGCTGATATTTCCCTTTACCGACAAGCTGATTATATGTAGTCGTTTTGTAATTCAGAAAAAATTCAGCCATATCATCCATATTATGACGTCTTACTGAAGGATCGATAAGATAGGACGCTATCATTGTATCAAAATAAATGTTTTTCATTCTGATTCCGGCGTTTCTGAAAATGATGTAATCATACTTTATGTTCTGACCGACTTTCCGGATATCCGCATTTTCAAGAACCGGACGCAGTTTATCAATCAGATCATCAAAAGTATATTCAACAGTGTGATCATTAAAAAGAGAATTGCTCATCACCGGGAAATACCAGCCCTGCCCTTCCTCTATTGATATGGACACACCGACAAGATCCGCTTCCATCGGCTGAACGGAAGTCGTTTCACTGTCAATTGAAATGAGGTCACATTTTGAAATGGTTTTAAAACTGCTGTTCAATTCATTTACAGTCTGAACGCAGCGGTAATTTTTAACAATGTCGGTTTTGATCACGCCGGTTTCATTATCATCGGCTGCAGTACTGTCTTTAAAAAATTCTTCAGCAATGGATTTCATTTCAAGATTTTTAAAATACTCATATGCTTTTCTGTTATCAAAGTCTTTGAATTCCGCATCTTCAATTTTAAAATCAATTTCAACATCTGTTTTAATGGTAACAAGATCACGGCTTAAATAGGCCATTTCCTTATTTTCAATAAGCTTTGTCTGGTTGGCTCCCTTAATTTCATCAATATGTTCGTATATTCCGTCAAGAGATCCGAATTCTGAAATAAATTTAACCGCAGTTTTAGGACCGATTCCCTTTACACCGGGTATGTTATCGGCGGAATCACCTACAAGAGCCATGTAATCAATAATCTGGGAAGGTTTCAGACCTATTTTGTTCAGTACTTCAGCTTCGTCATATATTACGTAGTCAGAAATGCCTTTCTTGTTTGCATAAATTTTAACCCTGTCATTAACAAGCTGATATGCATCCTTATCCCCGGTTACAAGAATTACTTCATATCCTGATTTTGAAAATTTCTCGGCAGCCGAACCGAGGATATCATCCGCCTCGACCCGTTCATCTATTATCACAGGAATATTAAGTACAGAAACCAGATTCTTTATTTCCTCAATCTGGGATTTAAGATCATCGGGCATTTTCGCGCGATTGGCTTTATACTCGGAATACATTTTAAAACGGAATGTTTTTACAGGCGGATCAAACGCAACTGCGATGTAATCAGGAGAATTATCTTTTATAAGTTTCAGAAGCATACGTGCAAAACCGAAAATCGCGGAAGTGTTCTGTCCCTTTGAATTAATGAGAGGATTTGTCATAAAAGCGAAATATGCGCGATAACAGAGTGCATGTCCGTCTACAATGTAGAATTTTTTCATATATATTTCCTGTATTTTATAATACTTCCGGCCTGTTGTGATCCGCATCTGCTGCATCCGAATTGAATGGCAAGGATACCGGCATATGCATTTTTATCAGAAGACGGGAGTCATATTCTCCGGAAGTACTTTTAATTATTTTTTACCAGAAGAGTAATTTTGATGCAAGCACTTTTATTAACTGACTCATATATATCTTCATATCCTTCAGTGTTCCCTTTCTGATATGTTTATAAAATGAGAATACACCGATAATTATCCAGCAGAGAACAGCTGAATAAAAAACACTATCCCGTGTAACCGCCTTTGCATTAGTAAAAAAAAGAGCTTTATTCATTACAGACTGATTAAAATCAGGGTAAATATGCGCCAGCCGGCGAAGATAATGATTTTCAAAAAGATCCAAAAATGCAGGTATAATAGCCGCTAACGGTAAAACATGATAAAACAGCGGTTTTCTGAAAAAATGACGCAAAGCCCCGCTTAACAGAATATACAGAGGCAATGTATATAAAAACGGGAAAATTGAATCAATGATTCCGATGTTATATATATACATTGCCCGGCCTCGTTCACCCATATTTTCGAAAATCTGACGGTACTGTTCAGCAGATGGCGAGTGAATTGTATCCGGCAGAACTGCACCGGGTACAACTGCACGCATACCTCCCATTCCAAGAGAGGAATATAAAAAAACATAAATTCCGGTTATCAGTAACAATATTGATAATAACAGCGGAATAAGAATTGATTTTTTATTTTGTGTCATAAATTCTCCTCACATATTGAATAAATACCATTATATGTATAAATTATGAATCTGTTGAATTAATTGATATTTAATTGAAGTTTTCATTTATTTATTTTTTTAAAAACTTCAACAACGATTTTTACAAGATGCGCAAGATCATCAGGATGTTCCGACAGCAAGTAGCTGCCGGTATCTTTTGTCGTCGGATTCCGGTTTATTGTACAAAGATGCGCTGAATTAAGATCAAGATTAATGACCAATTTTTTACCTAAACGTTTTACAAGTTCCGATGATATTTTCGTATTCGGACCGAGAGCGCCGCCGGTCATGGAAACAAATGCATATTTCCCTATTTTTGATTTAACATGTTTAAAGCATGTTCGCAACGGTGAAGCGACGTGATACATCCAGACCGGTCCCATAAAAATCACCAGGTCATAATCAAAAATATTATCAGGAATATCATTTAATTCCGGATACCTGTTAAAAATCATGTCCGCAACAATAGTTTTTGTTGTTCTCGGTTTTGTTTCCATGAGTCGGAATATATCTGCTCCTAATCCGGCTGCAGCCTTTTCTGCAAGCAGGGCATTATTGCCGGTATGTGAATAATAAATAATAAGTTTTTTCATAATATTTTCCCTGTAATAATTTAAAAGTTATCAATAATTTCGAGACAGAAATTCAAGCGTGCGTTTATTGACATATTCCGGTTTCTCCATATTCAGCCCGTGCCCTGCATCAGGAACAATTTCCATTTCTGCATGAGGAAGCGCTTCCTTTACGGCAGCTGCAAATTTCACCGGATCCTTATAAAGTATCGGTTTTCCGCCCGCCATTACAAGAACAGGCATCTTAACCATAAGCAGTTCCTCCCGGGTATAGATCTGCTGAATCAGATCATAGATTTTCAAAGTGCTGAATTCAATACAGTCAAGCATGTGTTCAAACCAGACGTCCATTGATGGATCAGTATATCCGCCTCCCATCCAGTCGAAAAACTTTCCATATTTCTCCCTGTTAGGAAAAAAAGCGAATGCCCAGAATCCTTTCCATGCTATGCCTCCGTCCATTGTTGCAAAGCTCTCGGACGGATCCATTAAAACCATAGCGGCTATTGAATCCGGAATCTCCCGGGCAATAGCTAATGAAATATAGCTGCCGTATGACAATCCGGCAATCGCAGCCTTATCATACCCGAAATGTTTAATTACCGCCTGAAACCAGGCTGCATAATCTTCAGCTTTTAAGACGGCCTTTCCTGCAGGTTCGCTTTTTCCGGCATAATTGATCATGTCCAGGGTATAAACTCTGTACTGTTCTGACAGGTCACCTGCATTTGCATACCACATTGCAGCATCAGCAAATAATCCCGGAATCAGAAACAGCGGTTTGCCTTTCACAGGTCCCGAAACAACTACATGTGTTCTGCCGTAATCAGTGTCAACCCAGTCGTCAGCAAAATCAACTGACCAGAGCTTCATTGCTTTGTCATAACTTTCCATTGCCGTTTTCCGGCCTTTATCGCTTTTATATAAAGACCGTGGTTTCCCGTTATCACCTGTTGATGAAAATATGTTTTTCATTAAAATACCTCCCAGAAGTACTATTGCAATCAGGATAATAGATTTTTTCATTTTTTTCTCCATTATTTCTATATTTATAAATAATATATAAACAAACGTTTATTTAGTCAACTTTTTTCTCTTATTTATAAACAATTGTTGACTTTTTTTATCATTTTTTTTAATATTATGTTTATGGGAAGACCAAAAAAATCAGAATCCGGATCAATTCCGACAAGGGAACGCATAATCGAAACGGCAATACAACTGTTCGCTCAGCGCAGTTATGACGCCGTTTCCGTCAGAGATATTACAAAAGCTCTAAACCTCAATGAAGCATCCCTTTATAATCATTTTAAAAACAAAGAAGACCTGCTGGCTGCAATACTCCAGCGTCTTAATGACCGCCTTATAAATCCGGGATTTTCAACCCTGCCCGCTGAAATGTTTCAATCCGAAGGTCCGTTTGACCTCACTGAATTTCTAATAACCGGTGCTAAACATTTTTTCAGTAAAGCGGACAATGACATTCTTCTTACATGGCGCATACTCATGATGAATCAGTACAGGTATGAATCCGCATACTTCAGCGTCAAAACACATATCCTGAATACTCCGGCGGGATTTTTCACCGACATACTTAAAAAGCTTCATGATGCCGGAAAAATCAGGAAAGATACCGACTGTGAAAGTATTGGAAGAATCATCGCTGCTATTTTTTTTGATTACTCTTTCAGAACAAATCTTGAAATTGCATGGGAAAATGATATTGATGAAGATAAGGATTTCGAGAAACTTAAGAACGATTTTCAGTTTATAGCCGCAGGTATTCAGACATAAATCAGATAAAGGTTTTAAAATACTGCCTTCCGGAATACCGGAAGGCAGTACTGCAATTATTTAATTTTAAGCATTAGTTTATCAACGACCATTGTTGCACTTCTGGCCGGATCAGGATCTCCGAAACCGGTGCCATTTTTAAAATTTGTAATGTATCGTGTTTCATCCTGTAATGTACCTTTCGGCGTTGACGGGATTACATTTTCCGTACCTTCATTAGGAGTCCATCCGCAGAAAATCAGTTCATACTCCGAATTAGCCGGAAGATTATCCAGATCAATATCCGCTTTATAAAGTATTGCAGGCTGATCACCGAACCAGTCATTGGCATCAAAGGAAAAGTCAGTTTCAAAATAGATTGTAAATTTACGGACATTAATATCCTTTAACTGAGCGGTAACGACAAAGTTCTGTTTTGCTTTTGTAGCCGCAGTAACGGCATCAACTTCAGTCATATCTGACTTAGGATACCTGTTCAATTTCCAGAATGGAAGTGCAGTATTCGTCAAACCGCCTTTAACAAGCTTATTGCAGATACTCAGATTCTGGATAAAATTTGAAGAAGCATCCTCAATCCATATTACATAAATGTTACTCATTGATGAGCTGCCGTAAATATAACTCAGTTCCAGAGTTATAACCTGTGTTGGAGCTGATGTGACAGTAAGGCCGGCGGATTTGTTTCCTGTTCCGTCGATTGTCTTAATTGTAAAAGTGTACGATGTCCCGTTCATCAGTGATGAGAATGTCTTTGTCTTAACTCCCTTCGATACGTTAACCGGCGATGCCCCTCCGGGACTGAAGGTAATTTCCACTTTGGCAAAATCACTGTCTGTCGGATCATTCCAGTTTAAAGTAACCATACCGTTTCCCGCAGTTGCGGTTAAATCACTTACTTCATGCGGAGGTGTAATATCAACCGTCTGAGGCGTTGCAGATGCTGTACTTCCCACAGATTTGTTTCCAGTTCCGTCGATTGTCTTAACAGTAAAAGTGTAAGTTGTCCCGTTTGTCAGTGAAGGAAATAGCTTTGTCTTAACTCCCTTAGACACTTCAACCGGAGATGTTCCTCCCGGGCTGAATGTAATTTGCACTTTGACAAAATCACTGTCTGTCGGATCATTCCAGTTTAAAGTAACCATTCCGTCTCCTGAAGTTGCAGTTAAATCACTTACCTCATGCGGAGGCGTAATATCAACCGTCTGAGGAGTTGCAGATGCGGTATTTCCCGCAGATTTGTTTCCGGTATCATCGATTGTCTTAATTGTAAAAGTGTACAATGTCGCGTTCGTAAGTGATGAAAATGTCTTTGTCTTAAATCCCTTCGATACGTTAACCGGCGATGTCCCTCCGGGACTGTAGGTAATTTCCACCCTGGCAAAATCACTGTCCGTCGGATCATTCCAGTTTAACGTAACCATGCCGTCTCCTGCAGTAGCTGTAAAATCAGTTACTTCAGACGGCGGTATAATGTCTCCAGTGCCAGTTCCGTTACTTCCATTTGGCGAATTCTGATCCGAAGAATCACAGCCGAAACATAAAAATATTGAAACTACAGTAATTAAAATTAAAAGCGCTTTAATTTTATAGCCGGCATTTTTTAGAATTTTTTTCATTTATCCTCCTATATTTTCCTACTTCCTGAAAATTTGAAAAACCGGACAGTTTAATATTTTTAAAAATATAGTCAAACAAATTTTTTGATTTAATTAAAATAATTGAAATTATAGGTAAACTTTTGAGACAATAAATGTCTTGAAAATTATAATGAAAATATATTCACACAGTGCAATCGGAAGAGGTTATAAATAACTATTTTCGGTATGAAGACAAACTGAGGAAACGGCGAATCATACGGCGAGACGTAACCGTATGATTTACGTATGAATCTATATTGCCGATCCACCCTTTTCACCGGTTCTGATTCTTATACATTCTTCAATCGGTGTGATCCATATTTTCCCGTCACCTATGGTTCCCTCTCCATGGCGGGCAGTTTTTAAAATCGTATCTACTGCAATATTTACAAATTCATCATTGCAGGCGATTTTCATTTCAATTTTTGCGATGAGAGACGGTGCAATCTGCTGCCCGCGATATATGTCAATATCGTCCTGTCTGCCGTGACCGGCAACCCTGCTCACAGTTATTCTTGTAATATCAGCCTGGATTAAAGCCTCTCTAACATCATCAAGTTTATCCTCCTGGATAATTGCGGTAATAAGTTTCATTATATTCTCCTTAAACCAGATTATTCATTCTGTAACCGTGTTCCCCATGCTGCGTATGGTCGATACCTGCTTTCTGTTCTCCCGGAGACATTCGCAGACCGAAGATTTTATCAACAAAAACAAGCAGTACCAGTGTAAGCACACCGGAATAAACCAGACTTGCAAGAACACCTTCAGTCTGATATCTCAGCTGTTCAAGCATGCTGTCAGCTCCGCTGCCTGCCCGAAGCACAAATGTCAGACCAAGTGCTCCGAAAATGCCGGCAATCCCATGAATTCCGAATACATCAAGTGAGTCGTCATAACCGAGTTTGTTTTTAAGCAGAATTGCAAAATAACATATAACGGAGGCGATAAAACCCAGTATCATCGCACCGTAAACCGGCACATCGCCCGCAGCAGGTGTTACAGCAACCAGACCGGCCAGTATACCTGAAACAAATCCAAGACTGGTAGCTTTTTTATGAACTGCAAATTCGATAAGCATCCATGACAGTGCACCTGAAGCTGCAGCTACCTGCGTAGCCGAAAGAGCCTGCGCCGTCTGAAGCCCGCTTGATACGCTGGAACCTGCATTGAAACCGAACCATCCAACCCACAAAAGACCGGCACCGGTAACAGTCATTACAAGATTATTGGGATGCATAGCAGTCTTGGGGTAGCCGTGTCTGGCACCAAGGTAAAATGCGGCAACAAGACCTGCAATACCTGCGGAAATATGAATAACGGTACCGCCGGCGAAATCAATGGCTTTGCCGTAAAGAAAACCTCCGTCATCCCATACCCAGTGACATAACGGATTATAAACAATCAGGCTCCATAGCGCGATAAAAATGCAGTACCCGCGAAATTTCACCCGTTCAGCAAATGCACCGGCAATCAGCGCCGGAGTTATAATGGCAAATTTTCCCTGAAACATTGCATAAACAAGTTCCGGAATTCTGTAATCTTCCATGATGGAACTGTCAATACCCTTAAGAAAAAAGTAATCCCAATTCCATCCGAACCATCCGCCAAGTATATTTTCACCGAATGCCATTGAGTATCCGCATACAGCCCATATTACTCCGACAATCGCAATCGCTGCATAACTGTGCATCATGGTTCCGATAACATTTTTTGTCCTGACAAGTCCGCCGTAAAACATTGCAAGTCCCGGAACCATCAGTAATACCAGAGCCGTTGAAATCAGCATCCAGGCGGTTATTCCCGAATCAATATCCATAAGATTCTCCTTTTGTTTTAAGATTTCTTAAAAATAGAAAATACAAATTTGTTCTTCCGTACAATAAATAGAATTTACCAGATACAAATTTGTTTTATAGATATTTACCTGATGAAACAAGTCAATGTGTTTAAATATTGTTATTTTACAAAAATGTTAAATAATCAATCATAAAAGCACAAAATTGTAGCCAAAACCGGCAAACAGACCCGGTTCTTCATATATTTCACAAAAAATTAATCTTGACAATATGGAAGCGCTTCCATATATTATATACATAAATGGAATCGCTTCCATTTAATTAAAAGGAGGGGTCGCAACATGAAAAAAATTTTATTATTATGCACAGTCATAATGTTTACCGCACTGGTTTCCTGCAGTTCAGGAAAAGATGACGGGAAAATCCGTGTGATCGGAACATGGGGAGGAAGTGAACTTGAAACATTTCAGGCTATGGCTGATGCAGCCGGAATTGAAATCGAATTCGAAACAACAAGAGATCTAAATGCAATTCTTACAGCAAAAGCCGGAAAAGACGGTCCATATGACATGGCTATTCTTCCGAATCCTGCAATGCTGAGTCAGCTTGCAAAAGACGGCAAACTTGCTGAGTTATCATACCTTAACAGAAAGAATCTTGCCAAAGAATTCGGGAACTCACTAATACGTCTGGGAAGTTACGGCGGTAAATTATACGGAGTCTATATCAAAGCATCGAACAAAAGCGTTATCTGGTATAACCCGGAAGAATTTGAAAAGAACGGATGGAAAGTTCCTGAAACATGGAACGAGCTTATCAGTCTGACTGATCAGATACGCTCTGCGGGGAAAACCCCATGGTCAATCGGTGCCGATATCGGGTGGCCTACTACTGACTGGATTGAAAACATAATGGTAGGTTCTGCCGGTGAAGACACATATCAGCAATGGGTGGATCATTCAATAAAATGGAATGACCCGGCTGTAAAAGAAGCTTTTATATTGTGGGGACAGATTGTCGGAAACAAAGCAAATCTTCTCGGCGGAATTGACGGGACTCTGTCTTCAAAATTCCAGGACGCTTCATACGCCCTGTTCCAGAAAAATCCGAAAGCATTTCTATATTATGAAGGAGACTTCATGGGCGGAATTGTCAAAGGACAGATTCCTTCCGTAGAATTCGGAAAAAACATGGACTTTTTTGCTTTTCCTAAAATAAAAGACAAAAGCTGTGTTGTCGGCGGAGCGGACGTAATAGTAGCGTTTAACGATAGAAAAAAGGTTAAGGATTTTATTAAAAAACTCAGTTCTGTCGAAATTCAGACTGTTGCGGCAAAAAAAGGATTCATGGCCGCTAATAAACTGGTTGATCCGGCAGTTTATCCGGATAAAACTCTTCAGAAATCCGCATCAATACTTGCAGCTGCAGATGTATTTGTATTTGATGCATCAGACCTTATGCCTCCGGCTGTAGGAAACCAGGGTGGGTTCTGGGACAAATCCAAAGAATTCATAAAAAAACCAGAAGATATTGACCGTATTCTTGATGAAATGGAAATACTGGCAGCTAAAAATTACGGCAACTGATTACCGCACTTTGCAGAATTAAACAACCGCGCGGCTACCGCGCGGTTACAATTTCCAGGGGTGGATATGAATATTAAATTTAAAAACAAATCAGAGGTGATACGTAAAATCCGTGAAATCGGACTGTATTACCTGTGGCTATTCCCTGCTGCAGTTCTTCTATTTTCTTTTCTGATATTACCGGCAATACAGACGATAGGACTGAGTTTCCAAAAAAAAATTCAGATTGAAGAAGGAACAATCCGCAATGAACTTCTTGCTTCTTTTTCAGAACATTATGATGAAAAAATTACAATAAACAAGAATCTGTCCGATCTTGAGAACTGGGAAAATGCGGCTCTTCCTGTTGCACAGAAATATGGAATCACAATTGATACGACCGTATTTGATGAATTATCCCAGATAAAAGACATAGTGGAAATGATTTACGCTTCTCTTCAGGGAAAAGACAGAGAGAAAGGAGGACTGAAAATTTTCAGTCTCGAAAACTATAAAAATCTTTTTACCGACCGTGAAATGCTGAAAGCATTCAGAAACAATACAATATGGCTGCTTTTTTTCACATTAGGCACCGTCACATTCGGACTTCTACTGGCTACAATGGTTGATAATATCCGGTGGTCTTCAATTGTGAAAGCGGTTGTTTTTATACCAATGGCCATATCATTTGTAGCCTCCGGTATTATCTGGAAATTCATGTATGAAATTGATATTGATACGGGTGCAATCAATGCATTTCTGGACATGATTTTCAACAGAATTCTTAAAATGCATTATGAACCAATAGCTTTTCTCGGACGTGCGGATACAGTGAATGCGGCTTTAATTGCTGCAGGTATCTGGATGTGGGTCGGATTCTGTATGGTAATATTTATGGCTGCACTCAAAGGAATTCCCTCGGAAATACGCGAGGCCTGCTCACTGGAAGGCGTTGACGGAATAAAGGTATTCTGGCATATAGAAATACCTATGATAATGCCGACCATAATCGTTGTTACAACCACTATGGTGATAAATGTCCTGAAGGTATTCGATATAGTCTATGTAATGACAGGCGGAGGTCCGTACGGCGCGGAAAGTGAAGTTATTGCAAACAGAATGTACCGCACGGCGTTTAATTTTAATAATTTTGAATATGCATCCGCAATGGCAGTTATACTTTTAATTGCCGTAATTCCTGTAATGCTCATAAACATCCGGAGCTTTGCAGCAGAACAAAAAAATAAATAGTACTGGAGAGAAAAACATGATACCTGCAATTCAATCATCATCCACTTTGCCTAAACGGGCATTGCTGAATATTTTCCTGGTGCTGTTTACCTTTGTGTGGTTTTTACCGACACTGGGACTTTTCATCAGCTCATTCAGACATCCATCCCAGATAGCCTCATCAGGATGGTGGACAGCTTTCATGCATCCGGCTTCCTTTACTTTTGAAAATTATAAATTTGTACTCTTTTCATCGGGAATCGGAAAAGCTTTTATAAATTCTCTGATAATTACGGTTCCTTCAACATGCCTGGTGGTAATTATCGCCTCATTAGCCGCTTATATTTTTGCATTTTATGAGTTTCCTGCACGAAAAATACTTTTTATTACATTTATTTCCTTGCAAGTAATACCGCTTCAGATTACTCTGATTCCCGTGCTGAAAATGTACCGCTCTGCAGGTATAGCCGGTACTTTCCCGGGTATCTGGATTGCTCATTGTGCATATGGTCTGCCGTTTGCAATCTATCTTCTGAGAAACTTTTTTTCCGGTATTCCCTATTCAATGATCGAATCCGCGCAGATAGACGGTGCATCAATAAGCCAGATTTTTTCAAAATTGATATTTCCATTGTCTATTCCGGCAATAGCAAGTCTGGGTATTTTTCAGTTTATCTGGGTATGGAATGACCTTCTGCTTGCACTTGTTTATCTTGGAGGTACGCCTCAGGTAGCGCCGCTTACCGTAAAACTTGCAAGTTTAAGCGGATCACTCGAATCCGGATGGAATATCATGACAACTGCGGCATTTATTTCAATGCTGCTGCCGTTGATAATTTTCTTTGCTATGCAGAAATATTTTATTGAAGGAATTCTGGCAGGTTCAGTAAAAGGATGACTGAATGGTAAAAATAAAAGATATTGCAGAACAATCCGGTTATGGAGCAGGAACCGTTTCCCGGGCGTTAAACGGAGGAGAAGGAGTAAGTCCGCGCGCATTAAAAAGCATTCTTGAAACCGCCGAAAGAATGGGATATTCGCCTAATACTTATGCCAGGAATCTCGCCAAGGGCGATTTTGAGAGTGTAACAGTAGGACTGCTCACGCTTCTGGATACGAATCAGTATCTTTTTGAAATGCTGCGCGGAATGTATACAGTACTGAACAACAAGGGATATAACATTCTCATGTTCAGTATCGGTAAAAAAAGGGATAAAATCATATCCCACATCATCAGTGAAAATCTATGCGGTCTGATAGTAATTGCAACACCTCTGCTTGACAATGAAAAGCAGATTTTTAATGCGAACAAAATTCCGTATATTTATCTTGATCACTATGAAGACGGTGAAAATTCAATAAGTGTGGATAATTTCCGCGGGGGAGCTGCCGCTGCAGAATACCTGCTGTCGAAAGGCTGCACCAAAATAGCATATATTGGGGAAACACGGGGCAGCAAACATCAGGATAAAAGACTTAAAGGATTTGAAAGCACATTGAAAAAGAACGGACTGTTTCCTACCGGCATAGAATATGTAAATATGACGTTTAACATCTCATACAGCGATCTTGAAAAACGTACAGTACAGAAAGTGCGTAATTTAATCGCGGCGGGAGCTGATGGAATTTTCTGCTATTGTGATGAATTAGCCCTGGTCGCTCTTGATGAAATCAGGAAGCAGCCGAGAGAAATTTTCCTTGTCGGATACGATGACATACCGGCAGCGCGTCATGTTTCACTAACGACCGTAAACCAGCCGCTTGATAAAATCGGAGAAGAAGCCGCAAAGGCGATTATCAGTCTCAGTGCGGGGGAATCCGCTATTATAAATAAAAGATTCCGTCCTAAACTGATAATCAGAAATACATGACAGAATTAATCGGTAAATAAATTAAAAATACTTTTCAGTAAATTTTATAATGAGTAATGAATAAAGGAGATCTCATGGAATATATAGTCTCGGATATTTCTCTTAAACAGGAAACACTTTTAAAAAATGAAAGCATATTCAGTATAGCCAACGGGTACATCGGAGTAAGGGGAAATTTCGAAGAAGGCTACCTCCCAGGCCTGAATACTATTCGGGGCACATATCTTAATGCATTCTATGACACCATTCCCATTCATTATCCTGAAACAGCCTATGGCTACCCGCATACAATTCAGAGAGCATTGAATCTGATGGACAGCCAGGGAATCAACATAATCCTTGATCATTCAAATGTAATTCCGGAAGTCCACCGTATTTCAGAATACAGCCGAACCCTTGATATGAAAAAAGGAATCGTTACAAGAAGCTACATATATACTACCAAAAAAAACGAAACTCTCCGCATAACATTTAAAAGGATGACCTCATTCCTTCAGAAGGAACTTTTCATAATCAATCTCAAAGTGGAACCAATTACATACCACGGCCCTATTACGATAGAATCAACACTGAACGGAAACATTGAAAACTATGTTAACGACAGTGATCCGCGGGTCGCAAACGGAAGTTCCCGGCTGCTTACAATTGACAAAATTGATGCAACCGGATGTCTTTCACTGCAGATGCAAACGGCAAACTCGGATCTTTCATGTGCATGTGCAAGCGATGTTGTATTAAGTCCGGAAACAATGGAATTCTCAGTAGATGAATCGGCAGGTCATGATACAGATAAAGCTTTCCAATCTTTTTCTTTTGAACCCGGAAAGACCGTTGAACTGACAAAATATAACATATATACGGATTCACTCCGCCATAATGACTGCCTTCAGGATGCACTCAAGATTCTGAGTAACTGCACTGAAAGAGACTTCCAGTACTGGGAAGATGAACAAAAAGAGTATCTGACCAGATTCTGGGAAAACATAAATATTTCAATACTGGGTGACCTGAAAATTCAGAACAGTCTGAGATTCAACATGTATCAGCTGCTTCAGTCAGTAGGACGGGACAGATTCAGTAATGTTTCCGCGAAAGGTCTTACAGGCGAAGGTTATGAGGGACATTTTTTCTGGGATACTGAAATTTTCATTTTACCGATGTTTCTGCTCACAATGCCGGAAATCGCGAAAAACCTTCTGATGTACCGGTACAATATTCTGGATTTTGCCAAAGAAAAGGCAAAACTGCTCGGACATCAGAAAGGCGCACTTTTCCCATGGCGTACAATCAGCGGACCTGAATGCTCAGCATTTTTCCCTGCAGGAACAGCACAGTACCATATCAGCGGTGATATCGCATATGCATTTATAAGCTATTTTCTTGTAACCGAGGATGTTGAATTCATGTATGCATACGGTGCAGAAATAATAATTGAAACCGCCCGTTTATGGGTACAGACCGGTCATGAAAAGGACGGTGTTTTCAGGATAGACTGCGTCACCGGACCCGATGAATATACAGCAATGGTAAATAACAACTATTATACAAATGCAATCGCCAAATTTAATCTCTTCTGGGCATGGCAGATTGTTGATTATTTTAAAAGAAACCTGTCGGTTAAAAAAGCATCGAGCCTTCTGGACAGGCTGGACTCTTCGGAAGAGGAAATAAATGAATTTCTGGAGATATCGGAAAAGATGTTTCTTCCTTACGATGAGAGTCTTGATATCAATCCCCAGGATGATTCTTTTTTAAACAAGAAACCATGGGACTTTGAAAATACTCCTGAAGATAAATACCCTCTTCTACTGAATTTTCATCCCCTTACCATCTACAGACATCAGGTTTTGAAACAGGCTGACACCGTTTTATCGCATTTTCTGCTTGAGGATTATGCCGGAAATTCAACCATTAAAAACAGTTTCAATTATTATGAAAAAATTTCATCTCATGATTCATCTCTTTCAGCATGCATATACAGCATGATGGCCTGCAAAATCGGAGATTTTGAGAAAGCATATTCATATTTCCTGGAAACCGCCAGACTGGATCTGGATGATACGCACGGAAACACCATGCACGGGCTTCATATGGCAAATTTAGGCGGAACATATATGACCCTGGCGTACGGATTTGCCGGTCTCCGCATTAAACAATCAGGTCTTTTCCTTTCTCCGGTATGCCCGGCAGACTGGGACGGATACAATTTTACAATTTCATACCGCCAAAGGAAAATAAGCATAACCGTCAGTAAACATACGGCAAAAATAACAGTTGATGGTGAACCTTTAATAATTAATGTATTCGGCACAGAACACTTTATAAATGATTTTATTGATCTGCCGATACCGGAGTAGTGCATCTTCAGGTTCAGGGTACGGTTGAAAACATGCGGTTTAAAAGTAATCACAAATTCATATTTTAACTTTACATATAATGATCATAAATTCAATATGTCCGTGCAAAGAGGATATTTTGAATACTGAAACTGAAAAAAAACTGAACGGCATTTTAAAAGAAACATTCCGCATAAAAGAATTCAGATCTTCACAGAAAAAAATTATCAGCACGGTTCTTTCCGGCAGTAATGCGCTTGTTCTGATGCCCACTGGAATGGGGAAATCACTGTGCTACCAGCTGCCGGCATTGATGCTTCCCGGACTTACTATTGTGATATCTCCGCTCATCGCGCTTATGAAAGATCAATGCGACAGCCTGCTGCGTCTTGAGATAGATGCCGGATACATAAATTCATCCCTGTCAAAAAGTGAAAGAGAAAAGCGGTACAGATATATTTCAGAAGGAAGATATAAGATTATTTTTGTTTCTCCTGAAAGATTCAGAAAAAAAAGATTTCTCGAAGCTGTAAGTAAAAGGGAAATTTCACTTCTTGCCGTCGATGAAGCCCACTGCGCGAGCCAGTGGGGAAATGATTTCCGTCCTGATTACGCGCGTATTTCCGAATTCAGAAAATTTCTTAAAAATCCGGTTACCATAGCATTGACGGCTACGGCAACTCCCGATGTACAGAAAGATATTATTGAAATTCTCGGTATGAAAGAAAATGAAATTTCAGTTTACAATGAAGGAATTGAAAGATTAAATATAAATCTGGCCGTACATGAGGTTCTCGACCGGAACGAAAAATTTAAAATAATCAAAGATGAAATACTCAATAAGGGACAACGGAATACAATAATTTACTTTAACCTGATCAAAGATCTTGAGGATTTTTCAAAAATTTTCCAGGAAAACAGAATCAGGCATCTTGCATATCACGGAAAACTCAGTGCCGACCGCCGCAGGGAAATTCATATGAAATTTCTCGAATATGACAGAGTTATAATACTGGCAACAAATGCATTCGGAATGGGAATTGACCGCCCTGATATTGACCTGATAATACATGCTGATATGCCTTCATCTCTTGAATTCTATTATCAGGAAATAGGCCGTGCCGGCCGGGATGGCCGAAAATGCAATGCTGTTCTGCTGTACTGCCAGGATGACCTTGCAGTTCAGATGGATTTTATCAGATGGAAAAATCCGGATGATTCATTTATAAAAAAATGCTACTTCCATTTAAAAAATCTTGGTGATAAAATAAACGCTTACAGTTATGAGGATATTCAGGAGCAGCTGGTGTTTAAAAACCGGAATGATCACCGCTTATCAACCGTGCTGAATCTTTTTGACAGATATCATGTTACCAATGGTTCTCTGGACACATTTAATCTGCTTTTTACAAATGAACTGC
Source organism: Spirochaetota bacterium (assembly GCA_016928815.1). GTDB lineage: Bacteria > Spirochaetota > UBA4802 > UBA4802 > JAFGJZ01 > JAFGJZ01. The sequence goes on along the minus strand of JAFGJZ010000053.1, from coordinate 4,184 downwards.
CTGATCTGCTGACTGACAGAAGTTTCATTCATAAAAAACTTGATCTTGATAACCGCCGGCTATACAACATGCTTCAGTATGCCAAAACAGGTAAATGCCGACGCGATGCCATCAATGAGTACTTCGGAGCAGATAAAACGCAATGTGGAAACTGCGACAATTGCATAGAATAGAAACGAACAATGACATAAATAAAAAAACCGGCCTTTGATTTAGCCGGTTTTTTTATTTATAACTGAAATTAAATTATCTTTCAGATCTCTTCCGTGATGTCCCGTCCAGAATTTTCTTTCTGAAACGGATGGACTTCGGCGTAATTTCAAGAAGCTCATCATCGGAAATATATTCAAGCGACTGCTCAATTGAAAAACTGCGCGGTCTGATAAGTTTAACAGCGTCCTCGGAGCCGGCAGCTCTCATGTTTGTGAGATTCTTCTTTTTGCATACATTGACAACGAGATCACTCTCCTTGTTATGTTCTCCAATTATCATTCCTTCATATACAGCAGTACCTGCTTCGATAAACATGGTTCCCCTGCTCTGGAGGCCATCAAGGGAAAACGGAGTGGAAATTCCGTTTTCCATCTGTATCAGAACACCCCTGTTACGACGCGGAATATCTCCTTTATAGAATTCATATTCATAGAAGGAGCTGTTAAGAATTCCGGTTCCTCTCGTCTCAGTTAAAAATTCATTCCTGAAACCGATGAGACCGCGTGCAGGGACTTTAAACTCAAGTCTGGTATAACCGTCGCTTCCCTGAATCATATTCAGCATCTCACCTTTACGGACACCGAGTTTTTCTATTACAACACCGACAAATTCATCCGCAACATCTATTGTTGCAAGTTCCATCGGTTCGGATTTTCTCCCGTTTATTTCTCTATAAATAACTTCCGGTTTTGAAACCTGAAATTCATAGCCTTCACGGCGCATATTTTCAATCAGAATTGAAAGTTGGAGCTCTCCGCGTCCTTTTACAATAAACCTGTCCGAATCAACGGACTTCTCAATTTTAATGGAGATGTTTGTTCTGACTTCTCTTTCAAGTCTTTCCCATATTGCCGTGGAAGTTACATAGCTTCCTTCCTTGCCGAAAAATGGTGAATTGTTGGGAAGAAACGTCATTGAAAGTGTTGGTTCATCAATATCAATCAAAGGCAGCGGTTCGGGACGTTCCCTGTCGGCTACTGTATCACCGACATCTATCATTTCCATTCCGGCAAGTGTAACAATTTCACCTGCAGATGCTGATTTTACTTCACTTTTCTTCAGCCCTCTATATTCAAATATCTTTGCAATACGGTAAAGTAACCTTTCCCCGTCGCGTTTCATCAGTATTATTTCATCTCCCTGTTTGACAGACCCGTTATATATTTTACCTGTTCCGAGTTTTCCCAGAAAATTATCATACTCAATTGCTGAAGTCAGAAATTGAAACGGTTTGGACGAATCTCCTTCTGTATCCTTTACATTCTCAATAATTGAATCAAGCAGCGGATAAATGCTGTCACTCTCATCATCAATATGTTTTTTAGCAAAACCTTCTTTTGCTGAAGCATAAATAACGGGAAAATCAAGCTGAACATCAGAGGCATTTAAATCCACGAAAAGATCAAAAACCATATTTAGAACTTCATCAGGACGGGCGTTATGGCGGTCTATTTTATTTATGACAACAATGGGTTTAAGACCGATTTCAAGTGATTTTTTCAAAACATATTTTGTCTGCGGCATAGGTCCTTCAAAGGCATCAACCAGCAGCAATACAGCATCCACCATTTTCATGATACGCTGGACCTCTCCTCCGAAATCTGCATGCCCCGGAGTATCAATAATATTGATTTTAAAATCCTTATAATCAAAAGCCGCATTCTTCGAAAAAATAGTAATACCTTTCTCTTTTTCCAGATCATTGGAATCCATGATGCGCTCATCAAGATGCTGGTTGTCACGGAATACTCCGGACTGTTTCAGAATAGCATCCATCAATGTTGTTTTCCCATGATCTACATGCGCAATAATTGCCAGATTTTTAATTTTAGTCATAATTTCCCGATTCCTTACTTTATTGCGGTCATTTAGCGATGCCGGGTTCTTTTTGTCAAATGCAAAGCACAAAAAAATTTTATTTTATTAATGACGGTAAAATTTAAAAGTCAGGACAAATGACGGTCACGCCGGGCTGTTATTAATTATTTCAACTAACTTCTTGACATTATTCAGTCATCTTATTTCATGTTAACAGATCACACTAAACAGGTAAATGTCATGGAAAAATACCACCTAGGAATACTGCTTCTTTTCGGAATTGCGATATCCGGAGGAATTATCACATCAATATTTTTCTCAAAAATGAAAATGCCCCAGGTCATAGGCTACATAATAGCGGGACTTCTGATAGGACAAAGCGGTTTTAATCTGATACCTGCCGAAGTCGTAAAGTCATTAACGCCTTTCAATTATTTTGCACTCGGGATAATCGGATTCCTTGTCGGAAGTGAACTTAAATTTGAAGATATTAAAAAATACGGAAAACAGTTTTCAATGATTCTGCTTTTCGAAGGTATATTCGCTTTCGTACTGGTTACTGCAGCAATTACCGGAATAATGTTTTTCATTACACGGGATATATCCATTTCAGTTGCATGCGGTGTTGTTTTCGGCGCAATCGCTTCCGCAACAGACCCGGCTTCGACGGTAAATGTTTTATGGGAATACAGAGCGGCAGGAATTTTGACTACAACAATTATCGCAATTGTTGCACTTGATGATGCACTTGCAATGTTTTTATATGGAGTCGGCACAAGTCTTAGCCAGATACTGACGGGAAGCGGAGCAAATATTACTGCTGAATTATTTAAGGTTTTCAGCGAACTTTCAATATCATCAGGTTTAGGAGTTCTGATTGGCATACTGATCGTTTATATTACAAGATATATTAAAAATAACGATTCCTTGTTCGTATTCACATTCGGTCTGATTTTAGTGCATATCGGACTTTGCGTCATGACGAATCTTGACATAATACTTTCATCCATGTTTGCAGGTATTGTTGTAATAAACATGGTTCCTGAAAGAAGCCATGACATCCTTAAACAGATAAAAGCTCTTTCAACACCGATATATATAGTATTTTTTGTTCTTGTCGGTGCAAGAATGAACATAATGGGAATGCCGATTTGGTTATGGTACATTATCGCAAGCTATGTTTTACTGCGGAGTGCCGGAAAATATTTCGGATCATATTTCGGAGCGAAATTATCAAAAGCTGATCCGGCAGTGGTTAAATATACAGGGTTAAGTATTTTTGCTCAGGGGGGAGTTGCAATCGGTTTATCAATAATGGCAAGCCAGCATCTTTCAGGTATTGTAATAACAGCCGGGATGAATCTCGGTGATATTATTATTTTCGGAGTAACATCCACAACGCTTATTGTGCAGCTGGCCGGTCCGCTTATGGTAAAACTTGCGATTACGAAATCGGGAGAGCGGGGAAGAAATGTCACACTTGAAGATATTCTTGCAAAATGGAAAATTAAAGATAAAATTGAACCTAAATACATTAAAATTGACCAGGGTACACCGGTAAGAAAAATAATGCAATTATTCACAGAAACAAATCATTCATTTCTTGCAGTAGTGAATAGCAAAAACAAATTCATGGGAGTAGTGAAATTTCAGGAAATTAAATCACTTATCACTGACCAGACGATATGGGATCTGTTTATCGCTGCTGATCTTATCAGAAGCTTTAAAACCGTTATACATCCGTCACAGTCAACTGATGAGGTAATAAATCTGATGGAGCAGATTCATTCTGATCAGCTGCCTGTAATAGATCCGGAAACATATGAACTTGTCGGTGTTGCAGATAAATTTTACATTATTCACTCAGCCCGTAATGAAATGTTTAACAGGTAAATTCATGTTTTGATGTTGTTTTTCTGTTAAATACTTGTTTCAGGTATATTTTTTTATTTTTTCATTTATTTTTATGAAATAAACGAATTCATCCTTAATAAAAGGTATTAAAAATTTGAAGACCTCTGTATAACAAAACTTATATGTATCACCTTTAATCTTGCTTTTCTGAATTTCCTCAACAATATCATCAAAAAACAGAACAAACCCGATTAAAAAAAGCTTACTAAGGCTTATTCTGAAATTAAAGCGGGACTGGA
>JAFGJZ010000052.1 GCA_016928815.1 Spirochaetota bacterium | reverse complement strand
TGCTTATGCGAGTAATGAATTTTTCAAAGAAGCTGTTTTTTATCAGGAACTTGCAATTAAAAAAGCAGAGGATGAAAAAATGGATAATAATATAATTAAGGAATATAAAAATCGGCTTGAGCTGTATAAAAATAAAAAACAATACCGTAAATAAAAGTATTTGACAAATTCATAATGTAATTTATTAATCTGATTATGTTAAAGAAAACTTCCAAAAACGCTTATGTAATGCAACTGTTCTGAAAAGGCTTTCAGCCTTTAAATCATTCCTATTCTGATTCAGAACAGACTCCATTTTATCAAACCCGGATTGACATATTGTCATATCTTCGGGGATTAACTCAAAATTAAAATACAATAAAATAATGCCAATGGGCTGTTTTTATTTAAATGGAGATTACAATGGACAATTATATATTCCGAAGAGCTGAAAACAATAACGACTGCAGCAAACTTAAAATTTTATTTAATGAGGTTTTTTATCCGGAAAAAGTCGGAAATCTTGCAGAATATTTCTTTTATAATCTTCCGGGATTAAAAAAATCCGGCTGGTTTATTGCCGAAGAAAAAATAACCGGGAAAATAGTCTCAGCCTGCGCTCTGATTCCATGGAAACTGAATTTCGAGGGCATAGAGCTGAATACAGCGGAAATGGGAATAGTTGCAACAGATAAAAGTCATCAGAGAAAAGGACTCATGAAGCATCTTGCAGCGGAATTCAACCGGGAACTTATTAGTTCAGATTATGACATCTCAATAATACAGGGCATACCGGGATTCTACCATAAAATGGGATACTATTATTCAATATCATTTGAAAATCACATCAATCTTCCCCTTGAATGCATACCGGAAAGCAGCGGCAACGATTTCAACATCCGTCCTGCAGATGAAAATGATATTATTTTCCTGATGAATGAAGATCAGATGATGTCAGAAAAATTTACGGTAACCGTCAAACGGTCACATGACGAATGGAAATATCTGATCAATACCACTGAAGAAAATGAACCGGAGTATGCCGGAGAATTTTATATCTGTGAAAACAGCAGGCAAAAATTCTATTTTAAAATCAATCTGCACGGTTTCGGCGAAGGACTGATTTTAAGTGAGGCAAGCAGCGGCATTAGTCCGGAGGCGGCTGCAGCTGTATTCGGATTCTGTTCTAAGCTGTGCGAAGCAAGACATAAACCGTATGTCAGGATAAATCTTCATGAAAATGCCGCTTTGTCTGAAACAGCATTCGCACTTGGAGCAGAACCGGACGCTGCTTACGCATGGCAGATTAAAATACCGGACATCTGCAGATTCATAAAAAAAATCAGCCCTGTACTTGAACAGCGTCTGTCAGCATCTGAAATGAAAAATATAACTGCAGTCTACAGACTGAATATGTATTCTTCCATGACAGATATTTACATCATCTCCGGTAAAATTATTTCGGCTGTAAATTACTGTTCACCGGAAGATTCAGAACTGCATATTGAAAATTTAAAAGAAAAAATTTCAGAAACTGAAAATACTGAAATGATGAAAAATATTTTTACTTTAAATATCAGGGAAGACATGCTGCCGGTAATAATCTTCGGACATAAAAGTCTGGAAAAATTATACCGGTTCAGACCTGATACTTTTACTGAAACGCCTCAGGCACAGCTGCTTACCAATACGCTTTTCCCTGAAAAAGATTCATGGATATACTGCAGGTATTGACAAAGCCCCTTCCGGGGCTTTAAACTGTATTTTATATTTTACAAACAGGCAATGTAATCACATGCTAAAAGTATGGTTTCAGCAACTTATTTTATTGACAAATTCAGCTATGATTGAGTGAATCAAATAAGTTCAAATTACGGAGGAATAATGTTAAAATTAGATAAACATCCAAAATTTAAAAAACGTCAGGGACCGGTTGTCCTGATAATAATGGACGGAGTCGGACTCGGCATGGATTACGAAGGCAATGCTTTCATAAACAGCCGGACCCCGCAACTGAATAATCTGATGAAATCGGCGCCTTTTACATCCCTTCAGGCTCATGGAACCGCAGTCGGACTTCCAAGCGACGAAGATATGGGAAATTCAGAAGTAGGTCATAATGCAATCGGAGCGGGAAGAGTTTTTGACCAGGGCGCAAAACGGGTTGAAGCAGCGCTCGCAAGCGGTGATATTTATACCACGGAAGTCTGGAAAGAACTGATAGAAAAACCGCTTACTCAGGGAACTGCCCTGCATTTTCTCGGACTTTTTTCCGACGGAAATGTTCACTCCAACATATCCCATCTCGTACAGATGCTTAACCGTGCGGCTGCTGAAGGTATTAAAAAAGCAAGAATTCACATCCTGCTGGACGGACGGGATGTTCCGGAAACTTCAGCTCTTGAATACATTGATAAATTTGAAGAGGAACTTTCAAAAATCAACAGTAAAGGTTTCGATTACAGAATCGCTTCAGGCGGCGGAAGAATGATTACTACCATGGACCGTTATGAAGCTGACTGGTCAATTGTTGAGAGAGGATGGCAGGCGCATGTACTTGGCGAAGCCCGTCATTTTTCTTCCGCAAAAGAAGCTGTTGAAACTTACAGGAAAGAACAGCCGGGAATTACCGACCAGTATCTTAACAGTTTTACAATAGCTGAAAACAATGAACCTATAGGCCCGGTTATAGACGGTGACTCGGTTATTTTCTTCAACTTCCGCGGTGACAGATCAATAGAAATATCTGCGGCATTTGAAAAGGAAATTTTTGACAAATTCGACAGGAAAAGATTCCCTAAAGTCACCTATGCCGGAATGATGGAATATGACGGTGATCTTCATGTACCGAAAAAATATCTTGTTCAGCCTCCGGCAATCAACAATCCGGTAAGTGAATATCTTGCTGCGGAGAAATGCCGTCAGTATGCAATTTCTGAAACACAGAAATTCGGTCATGTCACATACTTCTGGAACGGAAACAAAAGCGGAAAATTTGATGAAAGCACAGAAACATATAAGGAAGTACCTTCCGATAAAATTGAATTCGACCGTAAACCATGGATGAAAGCCGCTGAAATTACCGAAGAAGTTCTCAGTGCAATAGAAAGCGGCAGCTACGACTTTATCCGCCTGAATTTTGCGAATGGAGATATGGTCGGGCATACAGGGAACATGGAAGCGGCCGTTATTGCGATGGAGACGGTAGATTTAATGCTTTCCAGAATACTTCCTGCAGTTAAAAAAGCAAACGGAGTTGCGATGATAACTGCAGATCACGGTAATCTTGATGAAATGTTTGAAGCAGATAAAAACGGAGTCATTAAAAAAGACAAGAAGACAGGAGAAAAGGCAAGAAAAACATCTCACACTCTTAATCCTGTTCCGTTTATCATTTATGATCCGCTTTTTAACGGTGAATATGAAATAGACAGTTCCATTACAAACGGAGGATTGGGGAATATTGCGGCAACGATTCTCTCAATGCTGGGTTATGAAAAACCGGCTGATTATCTTCCGTCATTAATTAAATTCAAATAGAATCCGTTCAATCCCCCCGGTAATCCGGGGGAATTTTTCAGGAGGATATCCGATGAGACAGCTTAAAATAGCTATTATTTCCGCAGAAGCAGCGCCGTTTACACAGAATAATTCCTTAAGTGAATTTTCAGGTTCACTCCCCAAATATCTTGCAGGTAAGGGACATGAAATAATACTGATTATTCCGCGTTATGGAACAATTGACGATAAACTTGTAAATTCCGAAAGCTGCACAGGGCGGTTAACCGTTCCTTTCGGTTTTGACGAAAAATATGCCGCGGTCAGACGAAGTAATTCAGTCACAGGCATTAAGACATACTTCATTGAACATAATTATTATTTTGACCGTTCAGGTCTCTATGGTGATGAACATGGTGAATTCGGAGATAATGCTGAAAGATTTATTTTCTTTTCACGCGCGGTAATTCAGGCGCTTGCAGCTTTGAATTTCAAACCGGACATAATCCACTGCAACGGCTGGCAGACCGGACTTGTTCCCGTATATTTAAAAACCATTTATAAAAATGACTTTAATTTTTTCAATACAAGGACGCTGTTCACTGTTCATAACATGAAAAATCAGGGTATTTTCAGCAAAGATAATATTTTCTTTACACAGTTGGGATGGGAATCATTTAACGAAGATTGTCTGAAATTCTATGATGCGATTAACTTATTAAAGGCCGGTCTGATTTACAGTGATGCCATTTCCGCAACCAGCGGAAAATATTCAGATGAGATTACACATCCTGAATACGGTTTTGAATTGTCAGGAATACTCAGAAAAAGAAAATCCGATTTATTCGGAATTTTAAATGGTGCTGATTACTCGGACATGAACCCTGAAACAGACAAACTTATTGCAGCAAATTACTATTCGGATAATTTAAACGGGAAATCAATCTGTAAAAAAGACCTTCAGAGAGAACTGAAATTACCTCAAAAACCCATGACACCGCTTTTATGTTCGGTTGCGGAATCAAATGAAGATAAAGGAATGGATCAATTCGCATCAGTACTGGGAAACATTCTTACAGCAAACCATAATCTTCAGTTTGTCCTGCCAGTTTCCGGAAATTCCCAAATAACTTCCAGATATACGGCAATTCAGAAACATTATCCTGAAAACATAGCTTTTTTCAACAGAAAAGATATTAAACTGCTGCATAAGGTACATGCCGGATCAGACATACATATTTTACCTTCAGGTTATCAGCCTGAATGCAGCGATCTGATTGCCGGAATGAAATATGGTACTGTCCCGGCTGTAAATGATGCCGGAGCATCCGATGATGCTGTAGAAAACTGGAATCCAGAATTGAAAACAGGAAACGGATTCAAATTTCACAGCACTGAATCAATGCCGCTGCTTCAGTCAATTAATAACATTCTGAATGAATTTGAAAACAGGGATAACTGGAATATCCTGATGAAAAATGCCATGGCATACAGAAATTCATGGGAAAATACAGCCGAAAAATATGAAAAGATTTATGATATACTGGTTAAAAACAGGTATAACCACTGAAATTATTTGGAAGTAGTTTCTCTTTTCCAGCTTTCATCAGACTGAAGTTTATGTACAACAATTTCATCCTCTTCCGGAAGAAAATCCATCGGTTCAAGAGGAATGTTATTACACCTAACTTCGAAATGGAGATGCGGTCCGGTTGACCGGCCTGTTGATCCTACAAGACTGATAATCTGACCTTTTTGAATAAAATCACCTACTTTAACAAAAGTAGCTTTATTATGAGCATATTTTGTAGTAAATTTATTACGGTGCTCGATTACTATTACATTGCCATATCCGCTTTCATATTCAGCTTTAATAACCATTCCTTCCATTGCGGCAACTACAATTGTCCCCGGAACAGCTGCAATATCAAGTCCGGCATGAAATCTGCCCCAGCGCGGACCAAGAGTGGACGTAATTCTCATAACATCATGAACAGGCCATAAATAATAACCGTCAGCAAGAGTAACTTCCTTGCGCTCAATTCCTTTTTCTTTCAGGGACTCAATATATGATTCGGAATACGGTATGAAATAGTATCCGCTGATCTGTTTTTCATTAAAATCGGAATTTAAACTTTTCACCGCTGAAATGGTAGTGCCGTAAATACGCACCTTGCGTTCCAGAGCGGAAAAAGAGGAGAAGGACTCCCATATTCCCAGTTTACCGTTGTATTGCTGAATTTGATCATTATCAATTAATATCTTCTCTGCTGCACTCAAATATGAGGCAAAAAAGATAAGCAGTAGAACTGCCAGAGCCGTTTTCTTCATTCATTTTCCCGCATTAATTCGAATTAATCAATTTAAAGCATATATTAACAATTTGTCAATAATTAAATATAATGAAGGTATATTTACTACATTTAATTGCAACAGTCAATATTTGAATACAATATTTTCTATAGATTTAATGGAAAAATCACTTTTTATATGATGCCTGTGAATAGTATAATTATTTCTTGTAATAAGATTGGAACCGTATTCAGTTGAAACAACCCTTTTATATCCCGCCTCTCCGCTTAATTTTACAGCCTGCAGATTAAGCCGCCCGTAAGGAAACGCAAGAACATCAACCTTTTTACCAAGCTCCTTTTCAATAATCTTTCTGGACATGAACAATTCATTGAAAATAACACGTGAAGCTTCAGGATCATTATAATCAGCAAACGAGGTCATATCAATATGCGATATTGTGTGCGATTGTATATCAATGCCGTTTCTGTCCATTTCTCTGAGTTCATCCCAGGTCAATGCAGTAGAGGATGAATTTCTTATAAAATCAAGATATACGAACAGGGTAACGGGATAATTGAATTCCTTTACGATTGGAAGCAGTTTTGAATACATTGACTTATAGCCGTCGTCAAAAGTAATTACAACTACATTACCGTCAAAGGGAACCGGGTTTTCAAGACGGTTAAGAAGGTCTGCCAGAGGTACAACTTTTACCCCGTTTTTCTTCAGATAGAGAAACTGCTCCCTGAGCTGTTCCGAAGTAACGGAAAACGGTCCCTTCCCGTCGATGTTATGGTATAGCAATACCGGTACGGTAAGCAGTCTATCCCTGATTTTTTCTTTTTTTATTTCAAGTTCAGAGAAGTTTAAATCCATTGAAAAGCCTTCCTGGATTTTAAAAACCCCGAAATAGATCATAAAAACCGCAAAAATAACGGTTATTACAGGTAAAATTAATATTTTTCTAAAAAATAATGCTTTCATAATTTCTTTTTATGATTATTATTGCACGATAATGAAATATTACAATTAAATTTTTCAAATACAGAGGGTTTATGTCAAATATACCATTTATAAAAATGCAGGGCATCGGCAATGACTACATTTATATTAATGCGATAAAAAATAAAATTACCAATCCTTCCGCTCTTGCAGTTAAAATGAGCAACAGAAACTTCGGCATAGGTTCAGACGGCATCATTCTGATCTGTGAATCCGAAAAATCGGATTTTAAAATGAAAATGTTTAATTCAGACGGAAGCGAGTCTGAAATGTGCGGAAACGGCATCAGATGTCTGGCGAAACTTGTATATGACCATAAAATGACGAAAAAAACAGAACTTGAAATCGAAACTCTGGCCGGAGTAAAGAAACTATCATTGAAACTCAAAAACCAGCTTGTCCATGAAGTTACTGTTGACATGGGAGAACCGAATATTGAAAGAACTCAGATTCCGATGTCCGGAAATCCCGGAACGGTGATTGAAGAACCGCTGACTCTCGATGACGGCGTTACTTTCAACATAACCTCGGTTTCAATGGGCAATCCTCATTCCGTAATTTTTGTGGATGACGTGGATAATTTTCCTGTCTCAAAATACGGTCCATTTGTTGAAAATAACGATGTATTTCCCAACAGAACAAATGTTGAATTTGTGCAGATTATAAATGAAAATGAAGTCAGACAGAGAACATGGGAAAGAGGTTCGGGAGAAACACTTGCCTGCGGAACCGGATCATGCGCAACAGTTGTTGCCGGAACTCTTGCCCGTAAACTTAACAGAAATGTTCTTGTCCACTTAAGAGGCGGAGATCTGAAAATTGAATGGGATGTTAGAACCAATCATGTTTTTATGACCGGACCGGCCGTTGAGGTCTATGAGGGAATCTGGAAATCCTGACAGCTTAAGGTTCCCACAGATGCCGTCCGAAAATGCCGTTTTCCATGATCAGAACTTCATCAATACCCGGTATGTTCTTTTTAACAGACCTGGTAACAGCTTCTTTGAAAATATCTTCACTCCCGGGTATGATAATGGCTGATTCATCAAGAGAGGCCAGTCTGAAGTCTATGATGCATCTGTTTTTATCAATCCAGATACTTCTGATAATTCCTTCAATCGGCACGGCAAGTCTTGTATTTTCAAAATTAGAGCCTTTAATAATCATTTCAACTATTTCACGGATCTGAATTTCATATTCATCAGAAAGTCTGATTTTTCTTTTTTCTTCAAAAATATTTTTTCCGTCAGTATCAGGGAAAAAAACTGAAATTTCCGCCCTTTTATCAAGAACAGGCAGTGAACGGAAAACTGCCAGCGGATTCCTGCCGGCGATTA
>JAFGJZ010000051.1 GCA_016928815.1 Spirochaetota bacterium | reverse complement strand
ATGCAAGCTGTGATAATCTTAGTCCGTTGGATTATGAAAAAAAAATGATCGCTTAACTATATCTCTACAAAAAAGGGGTAAAGTCAACATTCAATACTATCAGATTCCGCAACAAATTTATATTTATTTGATTTTGTATAAACTTCTAATTTGTTGTTAAAATCAAATTCATAGACTTTGATAATTTTTTCTTGAAGAATACCAATACCTTCAATTTTAGAATTATTAGGATATATAACTTCATAATCTCTAGCTATTCGATTCATAGATTCTATTTCGAATAACCCTCTTCCAGTATGAGTTACCAATAATAAATACTTTTCATTAGAATCAAATCCTATAGCTACTAAACCGCCAATTGGTACATAATTTATTCTTTCGTATTTTTCCACTTTTTATCCAATTTGTAAAAATAGTCCCTGTTCACGATCGGTATATTTAAAACGCGGCATAAATAACCTCCGATTGCAACTGCATTTTAAATGAATTTTTAATATGAAATATTTATGCTGTCAATTAATTTTTAATTAGAAATTGACTTTTTCAACAGTCTCGTTATGCAAAGTTGCACATCTGTTTAACAATAAAAATCATAAAACAGATCAATTTTAATTTCAGCAAGCCTTTGAAATTGCTCTACTGATAAGATCGGACCACCATGACCTTGTTTTGTTCTCCAAAAACACGATATCTCAATTTTTGCACCTAAATTGATTAATTCATCTATTTTCTCTTTAACAGGGTGGATTTTATCTAGAATATAATCAATATGTCGTCTTGAATCTTTCGAAATTATGCTATGTGAACTATTTAAGAACCAACCATTGATTGGAATTTTACGGTTCATTTTTTTACCTTTATATTCCACTTGTTCATTTTTAACTTGTATTTCTGTAGGTTCAATCCCTATAAATTTTGTTATATAATCAGGATATTCGTTATCAAAATAAATTCACAATGTAGCATGCGTTTCATCACAAGTTGGATAGTCATCAATATAATTCATATTATTTTTTACCTTATTTATTCAGCACAATTGAGTACAACGTCCTTTTGCTAAACAACGTTGGCTGGAGCCCGTGGAAGCCAACGTTATACGACGTATGATATTAGAAGTTTTCAGAATAATTCTTTAATTCAAGATGATTATCCGTAATTTGTAATTTCATGATATCATATTTAATTTTGATTTTGTAACATAATACTAAAAAATATCCATTTAAACCTACTGAAAATATTGTTAAAATAAATAACATCAAAAATTTTAAAGTTATTAAAGATTCAAATATTTCGATCGGATTATACGTCATAACTGGAAACGCTCCAATAGGTAACGGTAAAAAATGTAAGGAGTAAATAATTGTAAAAACAACCGAAGGAATTAAGATATAGAAAGCTATTGTTATAGGTTTTAGATCATTACAATTACCTTGGATCATATTTTTCATTTTTTTAAATTTTTCAATAAATGCTTCCGAATTAATACAGTAACTGTCGACTTTCTCACGAAACTCATAAATATTTTTCCAAAAATCTTTAGATGGAAATTTATATGGCGATGGGTGTATCACACCATACTGACCTGATATTTTAGATTTAATTTCATCATTTTTTTCTTTGAAATAATTAACAGCTATTTTAGCATTATACAAATCAGGTATCTTATTATTTAGGTACATTTCTATTTCAAGATCAGTTTTATCATCAAATTCATGATCACCCATTGCGGTTTGAATTTCAGAATCATATTCAATCAACATATTATCATGCCAATTAAAATTCAAATTTTTAATTTCTTTAATAGTCTTTGAATAATCAATAATTAAATTATCAAGTTCATTTTAAGTGTTTCATACTCTCCATTTTCTGTGATAAGTTTTGCAATAGTGAAGGCCGCAATTATTCCTATTATCGCCGCAGAAGCTTGTGCATATGTTGAAAAAAAGACATTCCAATCCATTTTAACCTCTTATTACAAAAAGCCTAATATTATATATCGCCTAACGTTCCAGAAATATGCGAAGTTCGGCAACGCCTCATTTGCCGAAGGCCAAGACCGAAGGTCGTAGTGCATATTTCTTGTTATCGGAAGTTTTTGCATCAGTGTGCACTTAGGAATTCTCATTATACCATGTTGGCAAAGAATTCATTCCTTCCCAAAATATAGCAATAGAATTACAGCTATTGCATCGAAATAAATGAATCATTTTTTTATATAAAGATTCATAATCAATTTTATCAGGCTCATCATGAAATTCTTTATCAGAAATTAATAATGATTCACTTAGATTTGGAATCAATCCGCTTGTTTGAATAAAACCATCACAATAGGGACAATTGAATTTAGCCATAACAACTCCTGATTAAAAAAATTGGTTTCTGCAAAAATTGCACCCAACTCCCTTGTACACGACAAAACTGTCACATATTCCGCCAAATATCAAGGAAATTATGACTTTCACTTTATTTCATCTTTACCGCGTAGGAAACGGCAGCTTATTTAACGGATTATATTCATCTTCAAAGCAGGTTAAAACATAAGGCGCTTCTTCTGTAATTACCGGGCCGTCATCAAACCGGTATTTCTGAATAAGTAAAATTGCGGTCTTTTCCCCCACTTTCATATTTTTAAAATATTTATCAAAGTTTCTGTACTTTATTTCCGGTAATTGCGTGTATCGCCGTCCGTCATTTTTAATTTTTCTGTTTTCTACAAGGAATATTTTTTCACCGTCTTTGACATAACTTATTTCAATGATGGTTAAATATTTAAAATCTATCTGAGGATCAATCAAAAGTCTAAACTCAAAATTCCTGTTCCCGAAAGTGGCATTATTCTCAATGAAAAAATTATTTTTATCATAATCATGACGGTCTTTATTTTTTTCATCATACTGCAGACCAAGATAATTCCTTCCGAATTCATAATTTAACATCCATTCAGGATATGTCTGATTCTTCATCCCGTAATTTTTTATTGTTGTAGTACAGCCGCTGAAAATCAGAATTGCGACACAAAAAAACAGCATCTTTTTCATAACAAACATTACTCCTGGTTGAAATTGCTGCATCTATACTGCCAGATATTCTTCACAATTCATTATAGACACTGGTTTTCCGGTAAAATCCTTGGAATTTCGTGTTAAAATAATTTTAATTCCTGCTTCGATTGCACTATAATACTGTATTCCATCTTCGAGATCTTTGAAATTTGATGCTAAAACATGATCAATTATTTTCTGATTTACAGGGACAATATTTATCATCGTCCGGAGCTTCCGCAGGTTAATAACAGCTGATTCCTGACCTGATGATTTCCGGAGAATATAGAAAACATTACTAATCAAAACCGGACTTACGAAGAGTTGTATTTTGTTTTCAACTGCTAATGAAAATATTTTTGCTGCTGAATTATAAAATGGTTTTCGCTCCGTTAATAAATCGAGAACAATATCAGTATCAACATATACTTTTTTATTCATATTTGTTCTCAATATATTTCAGATAATCATCCGAATAACTCTTAATGCTGTTTTCAGAAATTATCCCGGATAATTCCAATACCAGAGGATTTATTTCACTAATATTTTCCTTATCATTCAGGCAAATATTCTTAAAATACTCTTCTACAAGACCGGAAAGACTTTTTTTATTTTTCGATGCATAGGCTTTAGCTGAATTAATAACATTCTGATCAAGTTTTAAGGTTAATTTTGTTTCCATCGCTGAATCCTCCATACGTATAATATATCAATATTGATACGTATTGTCAACAGAAAAGAAAAATTACTTAAGCAGATAAGTTGATGTATAATGTAAACGATCAATCTCCCAACAAGGGTTATCTGTACGGTCACTATGAGGCTAGTCTGGAAAATTTACTGCGTTCTTTTAAAATATAACACCGGTTCCGATTACGCAAATGACAATAGAATTATTTAAAACAACTACAAGGGAACTTCTAAGAAACTACTTTCCCGGAAATATACTCCGGAATGCTGAAGCAGGAGGCGAAGCAGCGCGAATCCGGAACACGATGTTCTTCGGTTCGCGCAAGCCGTCCGGGTGCGTACAGGATGTACGCCTGCCGGCACACAACAGGATGTTGTGAAAAAGCCGGCCGCTTGAGGACTAGTATTTTTGTCGATGACTTTCCGCACTTCCTGTGCGTCATTGACATTCGATCATCCTGATCAGCATCTTTGCTAGGCGTTTCTTTTTTTGCGATGAAAAAAGAAATGCCGGAACCCGCGTTTGTTCAAACGCAAAAACACTCTGCTTTGAACGCAGCATATTGTTTCTTTCAGCATTGTCAAGCCACAGGCTTGTCATCCGCCCCTAAAAACAAATGTTTTTAAGTTCCCAAAAATAAAAACAGCCCGAAAGGCTGTTTTTATTTAAGTGCTGAATCAAGAAAAACCAGCATTGAAGCCCATGCCATTTCCGCTTCGTTTTTATGATAAGTGCCGCCTTCCGGATTTGTGAAATTATGAGCGTTAAGGTTCTGATAGATAAGGTACGAAAATTCCGCTCCGCTTGCTTTCATTTCTTCAAGAAATGCTTTCTGCTTTTCAACCGGCGCTGCAGGGTCTCCGTCTCCCTGAATTGCAAGTACCTTTGTTTTAATGTCGCCCTTTGAAGCTGTGAGCCCTGTATTGATTGACGAATGAAATCCGACAACAGCATCTATATCTGTCCCCATTCTTGCCATGTTAAGGACAATGCCTCCGCCGAAACAGTACCCGATTGCTGCAATTTTATTTTTATCCACATACTTTTCTTTTTTAAGTTCACTCAAAGCGGCATTGAATCTTTTTTTAATCAATGGGAAATCAGACCCGACCGCTGAAGACATGTTTCGCGCTTCTGCCTGAGCAACTTCCATACCGTCGCCGTACATGTCGAGTGCAAATGCAACAAAACCCTCTTTTGCAAGATCAACCGCCCGCTTTTTCGCATAATCATTTATGCCGCGCCACTCATGCACAACAAGCACACCGGGCCTTTTCTGTGCGGTTGATTTGTCATAAGCAAGAAATCCGACAAAGTTTTTTCCGTCAATTTTATAAGTTACACTTTTTGTGAATATATCTTTTGAATTAGCTGATGCTATTGAAATGGAAGTAAAGGCAGATATAATCAGAAAAGTCAGATAAATTTTGATCTTCATAATATCCTCCTGTTATGTAACACTATTTTACCGCAAATAATCAGTGTTTCTAAAATAAGTATTGCATTTACAATGAATTTCCTCTTCAAGATCAAAATCATTCTGCAAACCGGAACGGAACTGCAGCCTGAACCGGCCGGGGAGTTTAGATGCCGGATTACTTATTTCAATGTAGGTTCCGCTATATTTTCAAAAGTATCCTTATAATCTTTTGAACTTATCACTGTATCGTAAAGACCAACATCTTCACCCTCATGTTTATTGATTCCGATATATTCTAAACTAGCATCTTCATATCGTTTAAAACCATAAACCGCTTCGTTCATTTTTTGACTATTAAATACACCAAGACTAACTAATAATTCAAAATCTTTAATTATTAAACCCGTTACTTTTTTAAAAAGACCCGGCTCAAGTTGTATAATAACATCTTTCAAGCTTCTTTCACGGTAGTCGGTTAAATACATAAATACAGGTATGCGTGTTGCAAATTTGATTAATTTATCCTGTATTTGTTTTCTTAAACTTTTAAATTCCTTTTCTTCTTCTGAAAGTTCTTTTTTTTCTTTATCTGATAATTCCCGTTCGTTTGCTTCCTGTTTTGTTTTTTTAACAGATTCTGTTTTGTTTATAATCGTTTCAATATCCTGATTCAAATTTCTGAACCCTTCAATACTCATTAATGCATTCATAGCATCTTTATTATTCATTAATCGCTGAAGAGTGTTATTGTCTACATTTACAAGCAAAGCACTTTCCCAGCGTCTTGCTAAAAGTGTCGCTGTTGTGCCGCTCATAGCCATGTCTAAAATACCTGCGGCATCAACCTGTTTCATTGAACTGCCGTCATAAGCTAAAACCGGAAGAAAATTAATGAACTCAGCAACCTTAGCTTCAGGATTGGTTTCACCTACATTTAAACGGCAACTATAGTCTGCAATTTGCCGCAATGCACGATTGGGGGCGAAGTCAAAAACATAGCACTCTTCTTTTATTATTTCCTCTTTGTTCGGTGATTTACCGTCCGGGTTTTTAATAGTCCACGGTGTTTGTACTCTAAAAGCTGCTTGGAAATATGTCTCCGGGCTTGAAGAATTCCGCAGCATGAAAATTCCTGTCCATGGTTTTATAGAAATCCCGGTTGTAAGTTTACCGCAGGAAAGGGTTATCGTTTTTGCTTCTAACGGATTATCAGTCATAGCCTTTTGAACTGGCGGCAAAGCCTCAACACCAATACCGGCACTTGTACCTGCTGCAACAACTACAGTATAATCATGATAAAATTTATTTTGTTTCTGACACAATAAATTATTCATTGCATGACAGGAAGCTACACTTGGTAAAAACCAAAATGTATGATTTAACACATTCAACAAGGGAGCGTGAGAAAAAGGTAATGGCGGTTTTTTTGCACCCATCTTTAAATTATCAACAGTAGTTTCTGAAAAGGAACCGCGAATCAAGTCTAACCATTTTTGAACTTCATTTTCATATTTGAATTTGGCTTTATTGCTTTCTCCATTAGCAGAAAAGAATATATTCAAATCAAATTCATTATACTCTCCCTGCATTGCTATTTCACGAATTGAATCCGGTAACTGATAGGTTAGCATTACCATTCTGGGCAAAGAAGCATAAGGATTGGAGTTTTTACCCCAATTTTCTTTGGCTTTTTGTTCATCTGAATATGTCCAATTGAAAATTTGTTCCTCAATAAACTCACCGGATGTGATTGCTCTGAAAGGGGTTCCGGACAAGTACAAATACCCGTTGGTGGTTATTGGCATATTTTCCTCGTCAAAATATTCAATGCCAATGCCCTCTGCATATTCAATTTCATTTTTGTCTTCAGATTCAAAAAGGTCTTTTGCATTTTCACGCCATGCACCATAATGATATTCGTCAAAAACGACACAATCCCAATTTGTTGCATGAACCCATTCGTTCCTTGTCTTTATACCGCCCGCTTCATTTTTACCTAAGTAGTCTTGAAATGAACCGAAACAAACAATTGGCTTTTCAGGATCAGCATTTTCAAAATTGAGCCCGTTTCTCGATACAAACTGCCAGCCTTTAAAATCTATATGCGTTTGTAAATCTTCATCCCATGCATTCTGAACGGCGGGTTTAAAGGTTAACACCAATAATCTTTTCCAATTCATTTTCTTCGCAAGCTGAAAGGTGGCAAAAGTTTTCCCGAAACGCATTTTGGCATTCCAGAGAAAGTGCGGAGTTTTGTCTTTGTTTTCTTTTTTAAAACTTTTAAAGTAAGCAATGGTTTTATTTACGGCATCCTCCTGCTCCGGTCGCATACAAAAATCAAACGTACGGTTATCCTCATTTTTCATTCCGCTTTTGATTTCAAGTAATGCGCCTTTAATATCTTTTACCGTACATTTAAACCATTCACCTTCGGTGTTTATGATACCTTTCTTCCGTAAATAGCGGTGTACATCATAATCTGTAAATGAGCTTCCGTCATTTTTCATTGCAGATTCTTCAAAGACAATTTTATAGGAAATGCGACTTGTTTTCAGCTGCTCTGCAATACGGCCCTGCGAAGTACGGCTTGTGTAACCGATCTTGAGCAGACCTTTATGGCTCGCTAAATCAATCAGTTCGTATGCATAAATCGTAGGATTTGCATCGGAACGCGGGGGGAAAAATTCTTTTTTACTCATCGTCTTTCTTCTTTTTCGAACTTTCTATACCGGATACTTTTTTAGCATTTAACTGACTTACCACTTTTTTACCTGTTTTAGATTCGAGTTCTTTCAATGCTACTTTAGCAACATTACCGCCTTGTGCTGCGACTTTTTTACTCTCCTGAAAATCTTCAGGTTTTACTGCTGCTGATATGTCTTTGGTGGATGCCTCTGCCAGCATATTTAATATGAGTTCAGTATTAGTCATATTATCCCGCAGGTTTTCTTTTTTTAAACCTTTAAACACTTTGTATTCTTTAGTGGTTTTTCCCGCCCAGGTTTTTGTAATGATATCGGTAAGCGCTGCAAATTGCTGTCCCTCTTTCAAACCACAATTTTTCCATTCATCAGTAAGCTCTTTGCGGATTTCAATACTTTTAAGACGCTGGTTTATCCAGCTTTCTGAATAACCCTGTTTTAAATATTGCTCCAATGCTCTGTCGATACTTAGTTCCGGATCCTGCATTTCATCCAATCGCTCACGGGCGATCTGTGCCAGCCAGAGTTTTAAGGGCTCTGCTTTAGGTGAAGGAATAGATTGTATGAGCCTGAATAATTGCTCAGTATCGGCAGCATCTGTTTTATAGTATTTACCATCTGATGATTGCATTTTCAGTTGACTACAATTTGTAGCCAACTGACTCCCCTCGGCTTTAAGCCTGGTTTTAAGTACACTCCAATACTTTCTCGGATTCGGGCTGTCAGTCAGTATCGCAACCACATCTGTAATAGAGACAAACCATTTCTCCAGTTCGGCATCCCAAACAGTGCGTACCTGCCTATCTTCAAATAATTGAATTAATTCCTTTTTACTCATCAACCTCACCATTTTGGGGTAAATCCATTGGTCGAACTAAAGATTCAATGAATTTTATTTCATCGTTTGAAATACCGTACTTATTATACAGTTTTTCGTCTGTCCAATTTTCCTTAAAATCCTGAATTGGAACAAACGTATACACTTTACTAGTAGCGTGTTGAGTAGGTTTATTTAGTAAAACCAAAAATCTTAGAAATCTAGTTGTTAAATAACTTGCTAGATTTTCAGCTTCTTTTCTGTTTTTGAAAGCACCAGCGACTAAATATGTTTCAGTACAAGCACTATTAGGCTCAACTACAAATGGATTACCAAGAATTTGGTGAGGAAAAGAATCACTCCCACTACCAAGTGGAGGAATCAAGGTCTTATAGTCTTTAACAATTCCAATATTTGTTTTTATTTCAGATTCGTTAATGTAGCCAATACCACCATTTTGATATAATTTAATTGAAGTTTTAAATTCTTTAGGTTTTCCTTTATAGGTTGTCTCTAAGCCAAATGGTTTACGAACGCTAATTTTATCTTTTAATGAATTCTCTTTATATTTTTGAACCTTCTTTAGAATAGTAATAGCATCATTGTATCTAACAAAAGTTTCACACCCTTTTTCAAGAAGCGGACGAGTCATTTCAGAAACTATTAAACCTTTACTTGAAGTTGTTACTTTGCAAAGCCCCGAATTATCTCTGTCCCACAGAAAATAGCAGACCCCACCTTTGATTTGAACGCCAGGGAAACAATCTATCGCTTCTGGGTAGTCAACAATTTGTCTTATTCTATTATCATTGAGCATCTCATCTCTGAAATCATCCATACCTTTGCCACCACTATACCACCTTGCAGGAATAATCATTGATAAATACCTTGGATTAAGCTTTTTAGCTTGACCGACAAATTTGTGATAGATGGGTGTTGCACTTGTACCAAAACCCCCGTCACTTAGTTGATATGGCGGATTGCCTATAATAACATCAAATTTCATATTAAATAATTCCTCCGGTTTTTCAGTGTGTATAAACTGATACGCATAAGTTTCCATGGCCTCTTCACGATCATATACCTCTTGACTTGCACCACAAAAAGTGCATTTCCCGTTTACCCAGGTATGCTGTAAACGGTCATACTTAATATTACCCCGGGCATCTTTAAATATTTCACAAACAGAATATTTGCCATTAGCAGTTTTAGAACAATAAACACTTCTCCGGGAAAGCAAAGAAGTGAGGTCGGTAATAGCAATACCAAACAACTGGTTCTTAAAAATGTGATTTATTCTTTGCTGTTTGTCAGGAATTTCCTTTTCTAAACCCTTCATGAGACGTTTTGCTATTTCCCGTAAAAAAACACCGGATTTACTTACAGGATCAAGAAAGGTTGCCTTAGAATTATTCCACAGATTTTCTGGCAGCAAATTAAGAATATCATTCACTAATTTAGGTGGAGTAAATACCTCGTCATTGCTTAAATTGGCAAGACAGGAAAGCACATCCGGATTATAGTTCTGATTATTCTTCAGCATCAGCAAGCCTCAAAAAATGTATCAGGGGATATTCTTTTATCGGTTTCGGAATAGCAACACTTTCACCCATATCAGAAAAAAGATTCGGTTCATTATCAAAACTTGCGTGTGTATTAACAAGATTCGCCAAAGTAAAATCTCTTCGTTTTATCATACTCCCGTTAACCGGGGACCATTCAGAAAAAACAATCGGCAGTAAATTACCGCAAACTGTTTTGAGTGTCAGGGCATCACCCCATATAATGTTTTTTTCTAAAAGAAACAATACAGTGTTACAGCAGTCTATCTGGTGTTGTTCTTTGTAAAGTGCTATATAGTGCGTATTGTAAATATCAAATAATCTTTTCCGGCATTCAATGACATTATCTTCAAGAATATCTATGCCATATAAACTTGAAACTGCTGTTACAGAGTATCTCTCATATTCTAACTGACTTTTCCCGTACCTGGTTTTAACTACTTTTAGTTTTCTTTCAAGAACTTCAGCTAAAAAATTACCTGTTCCACATGCCGGTTCAAGAAATCTTGAATCAATTCTTTCCGTCTCCTGTTTGACAAGATCAAGCATTGCATTGACTTCACGAGAAGCAGTATAAACTTCCCCATGGTCTGATACTCTTTTTTTTGATATAACCTGCTTTTCAGTTTTTTTCATGCTTATATCTTCTAAACTATTCATATTTATCCTTTAAAACCCTCTCTTCAGTACGCCACGGATATCGGGTGTCTTAGACCACGGATCTAAGAAATTGTTTCATTACACCTATAACATTTTCAACCAAAAAATTCTGGCGCAGTTTCCATCCAACACCTGCACCCTGCTTCAAACATCTCTTAATGAGACGACATGCACTGCATTTAACGTTTCAAATAAATGGTAATAAATGTAATCTGAAAATACATAAAAACTATCAGTTGCTGCAATTATTTCAAGCAGAATATTATTATTAGTGAATTTAAACATATTTGGTTTTCTGCATTACGACCCCGGGAATTTTAGTCAAGGCAGTACAGTTGCTTTCCGAAATGCTGTGTCAGCGGGTGAAGCGTTACCCCGCAGGCTTTCCCGGAACTGCAGCCACAGCCGGCCGGGGAGTTTAAGCGGAACACGCGGCGCCGTTTACAGATTGATTCCGGTTTTCACACATAATTTCAGGCGCGACACCCTTGAAATTTTATAATTTGAAACTGCCGCATATTATGAAACATAAATAAAATCATTGATTTATATTCCGTATAAACTATATAATGAAAAAAACTTTATGATGGTAGGGAAATGAGAATAAGTACTGAAGCTAAAGTCGGAATGATGATCACATTCAGTTTTACGGTATTTATCGTAATGGTTGCTGTTCTTGCAAAATTTAACGTTTCACGTTCCGGTTATAACATTAAACTGTACTATTCGTTTCTGAATGACCTCCGCGTCGGGGCTGCCGCTAAAATCGGAGGCGGCATAAAAATCGGCGAAGTCAAAGACATTTCCCAGTCGGGAGATAAAACGATCATTACACTCTGGATTGACAACAAATATAAACTTACAAAATCTACAACATTTGCCATTTTCACAACCGGATTAATCGGTGAAAAATATATCAACGTCATTGTTCCTTCCATTCAAACAAACGAAGGATACCTCAAAGATGGTGATGTAAAATACGGAATTGACCCTGCATCGTTTGATAAAATGATGCAGACATTTGAAAGTTTCATGACAGATAAAAGCGGCGGTGAAATCCTTGCTGATATTTTTCAGAACTCAAGCCGTTTTGTTGACAATCTGAACAGTATTGCTGAGGAAAACAGAAGCGATATCAGAAGCTCGGTCACAACGACAAGAGTCATGGTATATGATCTTCAGGCGCAGACAAAAATCATGATGGAAGAATTGAACAAACTGGCAAAAAACAGCGCCGAAATTTCCGAGGTCAACAAAGAGGACATTAAAATTACACTCCGCAATCTTTCCGAAACAACAGATAATCTTAATAAGATCATCTACCGCCTTGAAAACGGCGACGGCACTCTTGGAAAGCTGATTACCGATGACGAAATATATAACAACCTCCGTGATGCCTCAATCTATGCCAGAGATCTTTTTGAAATGCTCAAGAAAGATCCGAACAAGCTTTTCTTTTCAGAGCCGCAATAATGGCAAAAAAAAAGGTCGCTTTCGTCTGTGTTTCATGCGGTGCTGAATCCCCGAAATGGTCCGGAAGATGCGTTTCATGCGGTGAATGGAACTCTATTGTTGAAACAGATGCCGAACCGAAAAAAATAACCGCTGAAAATATCAGTTTTACAAAACTTTCAGATATTTCAACCGACAGCCGCAAAAGAATCATTACCGGAATCAACGAGTTTGATCTTGTCTGCGGCGGCGGCATTGTTCCGGGAGCAGTCACTTTAATCGGCGGAGAACCCGGAATCGGCAAATCAACTCTTGCACTTCAGGTTGCTTCAAAAATGAAAACACTGTATGTTTCCGGGGAAGAATCTCCTCAGCAGATTAAACACAGAGCTGAGAGACTTAAAATCTCCGGCAGCAACATAACCATGACCTCCAACACGATTGTCGAAGAAATTGCTGATATAATAATGAAGGATAAACCGGAATGTGTTTTCATAGATTCCGTTCAGACAATATCATCAATAAGCTGTCAGGGACCGGCAGGCTCGGTCGCGCAGATCAGGGAAAGCACACTCAGATTAAGTGAGCTTGCAAAAAAAATGGACATCCCTCTTTTTGTAATCGGCCATATAAACAAGGAGGGCAGCATTGCCGGACCTAAAGTGCTTGAGCATGTAGTTGATACCGTACTTTATTTCGAAGGCGACTTTACCCATGATTTCCGAATTCTGCGCGCATTTAAAAACCGATTCGGTTCAGTCAATGAAATCGGCCTTTTTCGTATGGAAAGTTCGGGACTGATTGAAATTTCAGATAAAAATTCCATTTTTTTAAATCCGTATTCTACTGAAAGTCCCGGTACAGCCGTCTGCGCCGCAATTGAAGGCAGCCGAACGATACTTTTCGAAGTACAGTCGCTTGTCTCATTTTCATCTTTTTCAAATCCAAGAAGAATGGCCGACGGGTTTGACCTGAACAGACTTATACTCTTAATTGCCGTTCTTGAAAAACATGCTGCATGCAAACTTTCGCAGTTTGATGTCTTTCTGAATGTTGCAGGCGGTTTTCAGATAAATGAAACGGCAAGCGATCTTGCAGTTGCAGTATCAATTGCGTCAAGCTACAAGGAAAAACCCATTCCGGAAAAAACCGGATTTCTGGGAGAAATTTCACTTAGCGGGGAAATACGTCCCGTATCACAGGCTCTTCGACGGATTCAGGAATTCGAACGGAACGGATTTACAAAACTTTTCGCATCCGAAAAAGAAAGCAGAGAAATCAGCAAATCGGTTTTCAGCGGACAGGTCATCCCTGTCCGTTCGGTTAACAGGGTTATTGATTTTATTTTTTAAGCATATTATCTGCAAACTTAATGTTTTCCCTGTATGTTGAATTATCCGGCTCCAGTCTGCTGGCTTTTTCAAAATATTCTTTCGACTTAGCATAATTCTTATAATGATAATACTGTATAAGTCCCATCATATTTGTAATATATGCATCATTCGGCTCTATTTTTAAAAGCTGCTGCGAATATTTTTCGGAATCAGTATAATTCTGCTGCTGATAATATACATAAGCAAGATTCGACAGGCTGTAGACATTCGTACTGTTATTGTCAAGCGACGTCCTGAAATTTTTCTCCGCATTTACATAATCACTCTGCTGCAGCGCAATATATCCAAGTTCAAAATAAGCTTCGGAAAGTTTAACTTTCAGTTCAATAAGAACCTGCGCTGATTTCACTGCATTAGGGTAATCTTTTTTATCACGGAACTGTATTGTTGTATTTACCATTCCGGTTGCTGCCGATTCATAATCCGGATAAAGTCTCAGACATTTGCTGTAATATGTAAATGAATTATTGTAATCACCGCTGTCATAATAAGCCTGTGCGATATTAACCAGTGAATATTTGTTTGAAGCGTCATATTTCAGTGAAGTCTGATAATTTTTTATGGATTTGGGATAATCCTTCTTCTGAAGATAGATATATCCGTATTCCCCGTATGCATCAGCAAGATTTTCCCTGGTTTTAATAAGCCGCTCGATTATTTTAAAAGCATTGTCATAGTCCTTAATGTTTCTGTAGCCGATCGCCAGATTCAGCAGCCCCTTCGGATAATTGGGATATTTTTCAACAACAGTTTTATAAAGCTCGAGTGCCTCTGCTTTTTTCCCCTGCCGGTCATATGTAACTCCGAGATTCATATATGCTGTTTTAAAACCCGGATCTATTTCAGTTGCCCGTTTGAATGATTTTTCAGCATCTGCATATCTGTCCTGATCAAGAAGCAGAACTCCCATGTTATTATGCGCATCTACAAAAGCCGGATTCTTGCTTAAGGAAATTTTAAGGTACTCTTCCTCTTTGGCATCATCATAACCGAAAACACGGCTCAGAACAAAATAGGCTTCCGAGTTATTCGGATTTATCTTGATAGCCTTTCTGGCGTTTTCTTCACAGAGAGTCCATTTGTTTTTAATGACCTTTTCATCCGCTTCCTGATAGTACCTTGCAAGTGAAACATAAACTTCACCGAGTTCAGGATTAAGTTTCAGCGCTTTCTGCGCATATTCATATGATTTCTGAAGAAGGGATTTGTCAGTCCTGTTTTCATAGGTACGCAGTTCCCAGCTGCGGAGAGAATAAGCGCTTGAGAGCCCGGCATAGGCCAGACTGTAATTTTTATCAATACTGATGGCTTTATTAAACATCTCTATCGCCTTCAGATAATCAAGAGTTTCAAGATTATATTTCTGACCCTGAACATAATATTTATACGCGCTGATATCCTCAGTATATCTTGCTTTAATTTTATTAATTTCCTTCTCTGTTACATCTGCGCTTGTATTAGAAATGATTTTAAGAGCCACATCGTCCTGGAGGGAAAAAATATCCTTCATCTGTCCTGTCACGAGAACCTGATTCAATACCTTATGACTTTCCGTTTCAACAAGCTTGGCGCTGATACGGATCTGGTCACCGAAATACTGAAACGAACCTAATACTATAATATCGGCTCCAAGCGCCTTCCCAGCCTGTTTTGCACTCTCCTCATCCACAAGTCCTGACTGTGAAAGCGCAATTTCATTCATGAGTTTATCCACATTTACCCTGTCGACAACAATGTAACTCTGAACATTCCTTAATTTATATGATACTGATTCAGCAATACCGGTTTCCAGCCAGTCGTAATCCTTGTTATGAGCAAGATTTTTAAAAGCTGAAACTCCAACTACAGTCTGTTTTGCAAATAAATTCACAGAAAAAAGAAATATAAAAACAAAAATTAATTTTTTCATAAAATCCCCCGGGAAATTCACAATATTGTATATCCGATTATTACAATTTCAAGTTTATTTTAAATGATATTTAAAATTTAATTTCTTTTCATGATTGACATGTTTTTATTAACCTACTAATTTAAAAAACATCAATTCAATCAGTACTTAAATTTACATTGTCAAACCGGCAATAAAAGGAGCAGCTTATGAATTACAAACAAATGAAAAAATGCGGTGATAAACTTTCCGTTCTCGGATTCGGATGCATGCGTTTCCCGACAGAAAATAACGGTTCCATTGACGAAAAAAGATCCGAAAAGATGATACTTTCCGCAATTGAATCCGGCATAAATTACTTTGATACTGCATATCCATATCACGACGGACAAAGTGAACCTTTTGTCGGCAAGGTTCTGTCAGGCGGTCGGCGCAAAAACATCTTTCTTGCGACAAAGCTTCCAAGCTGGGCAATTCATACACGTGATGATATGGATAAATATTTAAATGAACAGCTGAAGCGTCTTCAGACTGACTAT
Source organism: Spirochaetota bacterium (assembly GCA_016928815.1). GTDB lineage: Bacteria > Spirochaetota > UBA4802 > UBA4802 > JAFGJZ01 > JAFGJZ01. The sequence continues at coordinate 16,147 of JAFGJZ010000051.1, read as the reverse complement.
ATCGATTATTATCTCATTCATGCACTCAATACAGATTTCTGGAACAATCTCGTAAAACTCGGAATTTTTGAATTTATGGATAAAATAAAATCTGAAGGTAAAATCAGACATATCGGATTTTCATTTCACGATGAACAACCCGTTTTCAATACAATCATTGAATCATATAACTGGGATTTCTGTCAGATTCAGTATAATTACGTAAACGAGAACTATCAGGCCGGAAGAAAGGGATTTGATCTTGCAGTCAGTAAAGGTATTGATGTTATAATAATGGAACCTCTGCTCGGAGGAAAACTTGCAGAAAATCTTCCGGATGATGTAGCTGCAATCTGGGAAGAGGCAGCAATAAAACATTCTCCAGCTGAATGGGCATTAAAATGGCTCTGGAATCAGGACGGGGTTGATGTTGTTTTAAGCGGAATGAGTACCGAAACGCAGCTGGCTCAAAATATTGAATTTGCCGGAAAAAAAGACTACAATGTCCTTACAGATAAAGACATGCAGCTTATTTCACGCGTCAAAAAAATTTATACGGAAAGAATAAAAGTTCCGTGCACAAAATGCCGCTACTGCATGCCGTGTCCCCACGGAGTTAACATTCCTGAATGTTTTTCAATGGTCAACAGTTATTACATGTTTAATAATCTGGACAAATCAAAAGGAGATTATAACTTTAATTTAAAAGGGAAATCACGTGCATCCGGTTGCGTTGAGTGCGGGGAATGTGAAACAAAATGTCCTCAAAACATTGAAATAATCAAATCACTTAAGGAAACAGTTGAACTTTTCGGAGAGTAAAATTCCTGTAATAGTTCAAAGTCTGATTTAAACACTAACTTAATCCCGTATTTTTAAATTCTATAAGGAATTTTAAATAATACGGGATTTTTCATATTAATAGGAACTGAAATTACGGTAAAGGTTCCTATTCAGACAATTATTCTGAAGAATGCAAAAAAAACCGGTGCAGTTAAAGTGGACAGCACGTTCACTATATCATTTGGATTTACTGAATCTTCAGTACCAATTCTGTTAAAAATCTTTATGTTTAAGAGTACTGGTTCAAGGTATGCTCCAAGCAATGAATCAACAAATGCCGCTAAAAATCCGCTAAAAGCTATTACACCGGTCAAACAAAAATCATATTTTTTAAAAAACAGATAATATGATAGAAACGACATCATCAATGAACCGGCAGCAGCAATTAATGTTCCATATAAAGATATTCCTCCGGAAACTCCGGAATCTTTAAATTTAAGTTCCCTTATGGAAAAACATTTCCTGCTGAAAACCGGTCCCAACTCACTTGCCCATGTATCTGCTGTAACCGCAGCGATTAAGGTTATATAAAAATAAATAAAAATTACATTTCCGGTGATTTTGAAACCGAAAGAAGACAACACTGCAAAAATTATATTTGCAAAAACCTGCCAGATATTCCTTTTATTTGTATTTTCAGATTTATGGTTTACTGCACCATTAATTCCGGTGAATAAAACTGATGACAGAAAAAATGCTACAACAGGAATACTCCACGAAGACCCCAGCATGCCAAAAAAATAAACACCGAGAAAATAGACCGCTATACAACCGTATCTTGTTATCTTTTTCTTTTTATATAGCATAACAGAGCCTGCAGCAGTTATCAGAACAATTAAAATCAATCCGCCTGCATTTAGAGAATATTTTTCTCCCAGAATAAAAAAAAGAGAACAGCCTGCCGGTATTGAAAAATTATCTGAACCTCTTGCGGAAATAATCTCAAAATTTACTGCTGCAATTACAGAAAGCAGACTATAAAGATAAATTTGCGGAAACGATTGCGGGAATAAAACCAGATGAATCAAATATGCTGATACTGCAAAAGCAGCTGATCCCAGAATACTTTTCTCATCTTTTAAAATTGTAAATCTCAAATTTTTTTCATTTTTAATGCCGGCTAACCAGGCAGCAGTATCGGATAGCGTCAGAATCATTAATACTGTTCTGAAATAAAAAAGAGGCATATCATACAGCATGGAAAATGATACAAGCAGACCCAGAGGATAGAAGACCGTTCCAAGACTTTTGCCGGAAGTTGTATGAATGTAATTAATTTTTCTGAATTTATATGTAACTAATGAAAAAACTGATCCGCAGGCTAATAATAATAACATTAATTTTTTATCAATGCAGTAGGAAAGAATAAAAACTGTAAGTCCAGTTATAAAATGTACTGCTTTCCTGATTAAACCCTTATTTTTCCGGCTGTTACCCGACAGCTTTTGAAGAGAAATTATCAGCAGTACATAAACTATAAAAATTACAAAAACCCGCAAATTTATAAATTGTCTCAATCCTTCTCCCTTCTATTCTTCAAAAGTGCCATAGTTCTTATTTTATGCATTTATCTGAAGTTTACGTCAAGTTGATTTACAAAACAAAAACTGTGAATCAGCCGGTTAAATCCTGATATTATCTTTTATGTCATTTTTTTTTAAATTTTTATATCAATTTTTAAATTAAAATTTATCAATGAATAAACCAGTACTAAAAGGAACGATACTATGAAAGAATCAAAACCTTCTCTGCTTCAAATGACAAGGGCACCGTTTTTATCCTCAATTATTGCACCGTTACTTACAGGAACTTTACTTTGCATAAAAATAAACGGATCAGTAAATGTTTCAGGGTTTGTTCTGGCTCTAATTTCAGGAATTACTCTGCATGCTGCAACAAATGTATATAATGACATCTATGACACAATTCAGGGCACTGATAAGGTTAATGAACATCGAAACGAATTCAGCGGAGGTTCCGGAGTCCTACAGGACAGCCCGGAATTAATGAATCAGATGTATTTTATTGCAAGAACTGCACTGATAATTGCTTTTTTCTCAACTGCCGCTCTTATGTTTTTTATCGATAAGAAGTTATGGATTTATCTTTGGAGCCTGTTTGTGATATCAGCTTTTTTCAGTAAATATTATACAGCAGCACCGGTTAAACTTGCATATCGTGGGCTGGGTGAAATATCAGTCTGGTTTTCTTTTGGTCCAATGGCAGTTACAATGGCGTCAGTTGCTCAGAATACTGGAGTAAACACAGAAATTCTATTGCTAATGCCGTTATCCGGATTAAGCACACTTTCAATTCTTCTGGTAGGACAGATGATCGATATTGATGCAGACAGGAAAAGCGGCAAACACGGAATTATTTCACGAACAGGTACACGTTTTTCATCCCTGCTTTATGCTGCTGTTCAATCTGCAGTAATTCTGAATGTATTAAGCATATATTATTTTTTCGGTCACAGCAGTTTTCCGGTTCTATTAAGCCTAATTCCCTATGTAATTTTACTTCCCGGAACAATAATTTCAATTGTAAAGAATCATGATAATGTTGAAAAATTAAAACAAGTGGCAAAAAAAACCGTACTAATGCATATGCTTTTTTCATTGTTTCTGATAATCGGACTCATTATTTATCTATAATGTTTAAGAGAGTTTCTGTTTTTACAGAAACTCTCTGCTAAAATCTGAAAAAAAATCTGATAATGCGGATATTAATTAAAAATTCAGGAAATATGGAATTCGTTATTTAATTACTTCCTGTTCTGCAGCTCAATAAAATTTCCTTCCGGATCCCTCATATAAACAACAGTAAGTACTCCAAGTCCATGAATTTCTTCTATGATTTTTTCACCTGTTATTTTTCCGCCATATTCAATCACTTTATGAATTAATTCATCAACATCATCTGTAAAAAACGCAATGTGTGCAAATCCCTGTCTGCTTATCTGAGGATCAGAGTCTGACAGATTTTCCGGATCATATTGAAAAATTTCTAAAGTCGGTCCATTCTCATATCCGGGCAGCTGAAGATGAACCCCTCTAATCTTGACATCTTTAATTTCAGTAATTTTATCCAGCCATTCTCCAGATAGATTTCTTTCCGGATAAAGCGGAACACATCCGAAAACATTAATATAGAAATCTGAAAGACTCTTCCAGTTCTTTGCAATAATGTTTGTATGAATATATCTAATTGTGTTTCCCATATTATCTCCGGATAATAATTCTGATTTTCCAACATTTATCACATATCATTTAAGAAATCAACATAAAACTGATAATCAGATATTCATCAGACAAACAGCCTTTGATAAACAGAAATAAATTATAAACATATTAAGATATTGATGATAGATATAATAAAGAAAATGTAAAAGAAAAGCAGATAAAATATTCACTGCACTTTGAAATGAAGTGCAGTGAATAAGGTTGATCTTATAAAATTGCAGCTAATTTTTTTGCGGTAAAACCCAGAGCCTCAGCAACTTCTTCAGCCGGTCCGCATAGACCGAACCTGTCTATTCCGAACTGTTCATCCGTATAACGTCCCCAACCTGTAGTAACACCGGCTTCAACAGACACCTTGCGGCATTTTGCAGGAACAAGCTGATCAACATATTTTGTATCAGAGAAAAACAGTTCCCGTGAAAGTACGGAAATAATTCTTACTTTCTTATCTGTCATTGAAGCCGCTTTTATTGCCATATTTACTTCAGATCCTGTTGCGAAAACAACTGTATCAGGATCAGAACCTCCGTCCTGAACAATATAAGCGCCTTTTTTAATGTTATCTTTCCAGTTTTTGTCTGATTTTTCAAAAACTTCCAGATTCTGTCTTGTTAACAGAATTACTCCGGCACGTTTCTTTTCATTCAAAAGGAATTTCCATGCTTCAGCTGTCTCCTGTGCATCTCCCGGACGAAGAACAAGCATGCCCGGAATAATCCGCAATGACTCAACATGTTCAATCGGCTGATGTGTAGGACCGTCCTCACCGACAAAAATTGAATCATGAGTAAATACAAATATCTGAGGAATATTCATCAAAGAAGCCAGACGTACAGGCGCACGCATGTAATCGGAAAACACGAGAAATGTCGCGCAGTAGGTTCTAAGTCCGCCATGAATAAGCATTCCATTGGCAATTCCGCCCATAGCATGCTCCCTGATTCCGAAATGCATATTTCTTCCAAGTCTGTCATCAGCTGAATAATCGCCTTTCCCTTTCATATTCGTATTGTTTGAAGGTGCCAGGTCAGCGCTTCCTCCAATTAGAGAAGGAAATGTATCGGCAACAGTCTGAAGAACCTGACCGCTTGCTGATCTTGTTGCAATGCTGTCTCCTGTTTTAAATTCCGGGAATTTGACATCAAAATTTCCGGAATACCAGCTGTCCCATTCTTTATGTAAATCTTTATTTGCTGAAGACCATTTTTCAAAATCCGAATTCCACTGCTGACGCTGTTTTGTCCATTCAGCCTTACGTTCTTTAATAAACGGAGCCACTTCCGGATGAATGAAAAATGCTTCATTCTCATCTATTCCGTTTTCTTTGCGGAATGCCTTTATCTCATCCGCACCAAGAGGAGCGCCATGGACCTCATGAGAACCGGCTTTTGTCGGTGCTCCTTTACCGATTTTAGTTTCAAGTACGATCAGAGAAGGACGGTTTGTTTCATCTTTAGCCTTCTGAATGTTTTCCAGCATTGCATCATAATCATAACCGCTGCATTTCAGAATCTGCCAGCCGTATGCACTGAAACGGGCAGCTACGTCTTCAGTAAATGCGAGATCCGTATTACCTTCGATCGTAATTTTATTGGAATCATAGAAAACAATTAGCTTTCCAAGCTTCAGGTGTCCTGCCAGAGAAGCCGCTTCCTGAGTAACTCCTTCCATCATGCATCCGTCACCGGCAAGAGACCAGGTATAATGATCAACAGGTGTATTTGAACCTTTGTTGAATTTAGCGGCAAGAACCGATTCGGCAATCGCCATTCCTACAGCATTTGAAAATCCGGCTCCCAATGGACCGGTAGTTGTTTCAACACCAGCAGTATGACCGAATTCAGGATGCCCGGGTGTAAGTGAATTGGACTGTCTGAAACGTTTTACGTCTTCAAGAGGCAGATCATAACCTGTAAGATGCAGAAGAGAATATAGAAACATGGATCCGTGTCCTGCAGACAGAACAAATCTGTCTCTGTTTTCCCACCCTGGATTCTCAGGATCATGTTTTAAAACAAGTGAGAACAGCAGTGCTCCCAATTCAGCGCACCCAAGCGGAAGACCCGGATGGCCTGATTTTGCGGCCTGAATTGCATCCATGGACAGTGTTCTTATTGAACAGGCAAATGCATCAAGCTGTTTTTTTAAGGTTTCATTCATTTTATAACTCCAGAATTTAAATTTCATTTAATTAAGACAATAAATCCGTATTTCTCTTAGTAAAATACGGGATACATATGTCAATTATGAAAAAATTAATTAATGAATTTTAACATAGTATTAATTTTCAGCGAATCCGGACTTCGGACGTTAAAAAAGCAGCCTTTCGGCTGCTTTCAGAGTATTTGCATGTAATCAGGACTCATCTTCAGCAAGTGTAATGAGCGCATCACCTTCCGACAGACTGAACACCTTATCCTTATCAGGATTAATATATATTCCGTAATTTTTATCTGAATTTTTTTCTTCAGCAAAAACCTTGATTCCGAAACATGTTTCCTTGCGTTTTATGGCAGATGCGCATATTTCACCAAAAGACATTTTCGCCGGTAATTTCGACAGAAAAAGATTAACAGGCTTGATATAAACTTCACTGCCTTCAGGATTAAAAAGATCTTCATATATATTTAAAACTTCAGGTTCTTCGGAAATCTGGGCATACATTTTGGAAACAAACTGATTTGAAATAAGAAAATCCTTAACTCCTGCCTCCTGAATTACTTCTATATTGTCAGAATCAGCAACTTCCGTAATCAGCTGTGTTTTTACATTTTTCTCAGGAAGATTCTTAAAATAATGTCTGAAAGTTATAAGTCTTGAGATTGTCTCTGAATCACGAAGTTCTGCATTTCCGCCGTCTCCTGTAAGAATGATGACATTATCGTATTTTTCCGGTTTTAAACCGGCTACCACTGACTGATCCTGTATGTCTGCTGCAGTTATGGTAAAATTAATGCCCGGATATTCCGATTTAATATGATCAAATTCAGACTGCATTTCCGCATTAAGTTCATGCACTACAACATCGATTGAAGATCCGTCAATCAGATACTTGCTGTATTCCTCAACAATCGGTGCAGCTTTCTGACTCCAACCGATTATCAGCTGCTTCTCAACTACTTTCGGCAAAGCTGCGGCAGGTTCGCCTGCGGCTGCCTTATATTCAAGTTTATTTTTCAGGTACTTAATGGTGGAATCATCCTCTGCAAGAAGTATTAGCTTATCCCCTTCCTCAAAAACAGTTTCAGGATCAGGATTAATAAGAATCGCTCCGTCAGCTTTCTTAAAGCCGAAAATTGTGGATGTCCTGAAGTGAAACATTATATCAATATATTTTTTCCCGATACAATCATCTGACGGCTCATAAAAATAGAATTCACATTCGTCAAAACCGATCATATTGCTGTAAACAAGAGCAAGGCCCGAAATTCTTGAAGTCTGCACCATTAATTTAGCCAGTATTGTATGCTCGTCTATAATTGAAATATTTCCCGGAGAAATGTTTTCTGCAAGCTTTCTGCGGTTCTGCATGTGAAGTTCCGCAAGAATCGGAGGCACGTTTTCCTCACCCGTGCATGCAACGACAGCCATTATGGTTTTAAGAACACGCGCATCTCCGAGGAATTTATCATCATCGGAAGCATCAACTGCGACATCATTCAGAATAATTATTGATTTAGCCGAATTCACGCTTACTTTCTGCAGAATCTGAAGACTTGAAGTTGATCCGGAACGTGTAATGATCCTTGTTGTTTTACGGTCTTCTATTCTCTCACGGAAAAAATCATCCATCTCATCTTTTTCCAATTCGGAAAGAACAACAACTGCAGGTGATTTTTCCGACTCGTTGGCAATGATCAGCTCCCTGATAATTTCAAGAACCCTGTCGCCGAAACCGAGAATCAGCGTATGATTTTTTTCAATAACAAGACTTTTCCCTTTTTTTAATTCATCAAGTTTTGCCTCAAACTGACTTGTAATAAAAGCAACAAGACTTGAAAACAGAATCAGACCTAAAAATATTGTAAGAATTCCTATTACTTTATTCAGAATATTTCCGTCAGTATCTTCCGCAATTGCACCGGCATCCGATATCTGAAGAAAAACACGCCAGAACTGGTCATTAACAGTCTGAAGAGTTTCCTGAGGCAGAATCGTATTTGCCACAAAACGTACAATTGACATTAATGCGAAAGAAGCAAAAAATAAAAACATCAAAGCTGAAAAAATGGAGAAACCGCCTTTTGACATGTAATTGTCAAAACCGTACTTAAATTTCTCTCCTATTCCGTGTTTTTCAGAACTCATATCTCTCTCCTGAATATACATTTTTATAAAATTTTTATAGTGTAATAAAAATTAGTCAAGAATTTAATTTCAATGCAATCACAACTGATCGTCTTCAGAAATATCTTCTGTTCATATTCATCTTTGAAATCTGACTGTTATCAAAGGAAATTTCACCCGTATTGTATAAAGCAGTACAGGTTTCAACAACCTGTCTGTCGAAAAGAACTCCCTTATATCTGTTAATCATTTCAATGGCGCTGTCGGTTCCAACTGCGGGACGGTATGGACGATGAGTAGACATCGCCTCAACTACATCCGCTACCGTAACAATTTTTGATTCTATCAGAATCATATCTTCTTCAAGACCCAGGGGATAGCCTGTTCCATCGATTTTTTCATGATGCTGAAAAACAATTGCAGCTATCGGCCACGGAAATTCAATAGTTGAAAGAATGTGAAACCCGATATTAGTATGATGCTTGATCAGTTCAAATTCCAGATCAAGCAGCGTATTTGATTTATTAAGAATGTCAGTCGGTATTGCTATCTTGCCGATGTCATGAATGGAAGCTGCAATTCTTATCCCTTCGATTTTATCGGGATGAAGATTCATTTCCTCCGCTATTTTCCTGGCAATATTCGAAACTCTCTGCTGATGACCTGCAGTATATGCATCCCTGGCTTCTACAGCATTTGCAATCGCCATTATTATTCCGCCCAGATTTTCCCGCAGCAGACGGAATTTTTCATTTTTTTCATTCTCGATATACAGATCTGTGGTAATATCCTGGGATATAGACATTATTACAGGATTTCCGCTGAGGAAAAGCTTAGTTATTTTGGATTTTACCGGAAGTTTTTGTCCGTTTCTTCTGCAGAAAACACCTCTGAATTCCTTTCTGTCGGTTTTTTCAAGATAATCAAAGTTGCTTTTGATACTTAAACCGTCAGCCGGTTTAAAAATACTGTCAATATTCATGAGACGCAATTCATCTTCAGAATAGTCCAAAGTTACAGCCAGCTGCTCATTAACGGTAAATATTGTACCTTCTGCATCATAAACAATTAAAAAATCTCCGAAACTGTTAAATACAGAGGATATACATTTAAACTGTTCCAGAGAAAAATCACCCGCAAGCTCAGTATTCATAATCAGCAATCCCTATAAGTTATTTTTTAACTTATCGACAAACACAACGGCGGAATAGAGTAATCTTTAAAAGAAAAAACAGGTCCTGCCTTTTTTCCTGTAGATTACGGTATTTGTCTGTTTTAAATATTACTCTCAAAAAATGACTTTTAGCTGCAAATGATTATTAATATCCGTAAAATAAATGCTTCTGCCGCTTTCTGAACACTGAAAGGGGAAACGGCTGTTAATGTTTTTATATACTTTTATGGAATAAACAATTATATCTTAAAGTGTTTAACAAGATCATTCATGTTTTCAGACATTTCAACAAGCTCATCTGATGCAGATGCAATATCCTTAACCATATAAGCATTCTTTTGAGTTGCTTCATCAAGACTTGAAACAATTTCATTTATCTGATTCATTCCGTTTTTTTGTTCAAAACCGGCATTTGAAATTTCAACAATCATACTTTCCATTTTTTCAACCAGATTGCTGATTTCATTTAATGTCGAACTGCTTGAATTTACAAAAGAAATACCAATGGAAATTTTATTCATAACATCTTCAATTAATATTGCAATATCTTTTGAAGCAGATGCTGAACGCTGTGAAAGATTTCTCACCTCCCCGGCAACAACGGCAAATCCTCTGCCATGTTCTCCGGCTCGTGCAGCTTCTACAGCTGCATTAAGTGCAAGAAGATTAGTCTGAAACGATAATTCATTGATCATTGCAAGAATATCTCCGATTTTATGACTGGATTCTTCAATATCCTGAATAGCTTTTTTTGTTTCATTTGCAATATGTGCACCTTCCCTCGCCATGTTTCCGGTATTTACAGAAAATTGCTTTGCATTCTCAGCTGAATCGGCATTTGCAGAAATATTAACAGTCGTTTCTTCAATTGCAGCTGCCATTTCCTCAATCGCGGCAGTCTGTTCTGTAGTCCTCTTTGAAAGATCCGCATTCTGCAGTGAAATCCTATCAATAGACCCGCTTAAAACCGAAGCACTTTCAGTGATCTCTTCGATGACATTTCTGAAACTGCTTACAGTAGCACTTAAAGAATTAACAAGTTCACCGATTTCATCGGCCCTAACAGGTTTTATAGTATCTGAAAGATCTCCTTTTTCAATACTACTAAGATAAGATAAAGTAACAGACAATGGTCTGGAAACAATTTTTCTGAATAACAGAAGGCTGATTAATACTGATATGACAATTATAATCAAAGAAGCGATAAGTGTTTTTATAATGAATTTTCCGAAAAAACTTCTTTCCCCTTCATCAAGATAAGCTTTTTGAATTCCGACAAACAGAATCCCGATAACTTCTCCAGCTTCATTTAATATGGGATCATAAACAGTTAGATAGGGCAATCCCAGAATAACAGCTTCACCATTAAATTTTTTTCCGGCTTTTACAAAAGGATATGCTGCACTGTTCTTTCCAAGCATGGTTCCGACTGCCCTGCTTTTATCCTCTTTAAGAATACTTGTAATTATTCTGCGGTAATCATCATTTTCAGCGGCAAATATTGTCACCGCTTCATTTAAATCGGTCTGAACCGTATCAACAAATTCAAACCTGCCGTTAATCGGTATGCCTTTTTCATCAATTAACTTTCCATCTTTCAATGAAAGTTTTCCAAAGAATTGATGCATATACCTTCTGGCAGCATTTATATCACCTTCAAGCTTTACAAGAGCAGACTGTTTAACAAAACTGCTGCGGTATTCCCTAAGGGAATAAACCGAAACCACAGCCATCGAAATTATTACTGCTATAACATTCTGAAAAATAAAAATTCTGGATATTTTCATATTTTTAAATTTCTTCATTTCATTTTTCCTGTAATTATTTTAAATTAAAACACCCTGTTGTTTCTATTTAAATCAAAAATAAGATGGTTATCAAAATTTATCTCACCTTTTGAAAAAAGATCAGTACATGCATTTACAACAGAGGGTTCAAAATGGATTCCGCTGAATTTATTTATCATTTCAATTGAATTTTCAAGACCAATTGCCGGACGGTAGGGACGATGAGTCGACATGGCCTCAACAACATCAGCAACACAAACAACTTTGGATTCAATAAGCATCATATCGCCTTCAAGTCCAAGCGGGTAACCGGAACCGTCAATTTTCTCATGATGCTGAAATACGATTGCAGCGACCGGCCAGGGGAAATCAATTGTTGAAAGAATATGAAAACCGACATTTGTATGTCTTTTTATAAGTTCAAACTCAATATCAAGAAGCGTATTCGTCTTGCTGAGAATATCTGAAGGAATAGCGATTTTACCGATATCATGTATGGAAGCTGCAGTTCTTATACCTTCAATTTTATGAGGCGGCAGATCCATTCTTTCCGCAATTTTTCTTGCAAGATTCGAGACCCTCTGCTGATGACCCGCCGTATATGCATCTCTGGCCTCAACTGCATTTGCAATAGCTCTTATTACACCTCCCAGATTTTCACGCAGCTGTTTAAACTTTTCGTTTCTTGCTTTCTCAACATAAAGTTCAGCTGTTACATCCTGGGAGACGGCAAGAACAGCATCTGTACCTTCATATAAAATTCTGGTAGCTTTTGTAGTAACCGGAATTTCAATACCGTTTCTGCATAAAAAAGTACCGCGATAATCCTTACGGTCAGTATATGACAGATATTCAAAAACGTTCTCTATAGTAACACCGGTCAGAGGCTTATAGAAATCATTAATATGCCTGGAAATCAGTTCGTCATGAGAATAATCCAGCGAAACGGAAAGCTGATTATTAAGATTAAGTATTTTTCCATTCATATCGTATAGAATCAGAAAATTTCCGAAACTATCAAACATTTCCGAAATATAGGTAAGCTGATCGAACGAATAATTATTGGATGTCTCAAATACCATTATAATTTCCTGCTTATTTTAACATAATGCTTTAAGTTACTAAAAGCAAGAAATTAATATGATGATACCCGGTTGTATTTTATGAAATCTCAGGCCTCAGCGTCGGAAACAGAATCGTATCCTTTATGGAACTGGTATCAATAAACAGCATTACCAGACGGTCAACTCCGATACCCATTCCGCCGGTAGGAGGAAGACCATATTCAAGAGCTGTAATATAGTCATGATCCATATTCTGAGCCTCATCATCACCGGCTTCTTTCAATGCAACCTGACCCTCAAATCTTTCCTTCTGATCAAAAGGATCATTAAGCTCTGTGAACGCATTCGCCATTTCCCTACCTGCAATGAAAAGTTCAAATCTTTCAACATAATCAGGATCATCTTCACGGGATTTCGACAGTGGTGAAAGTTCTTTCGGATAATCAGTTAAAAAAGTCGGATTCTGCAGAGTATGTTCTACCTTTTCAGAAAGCACTTCATCCGCTATTTTCCATACTGACCAGCTTTCATCAACCTTAACACCGGCTTTTTCTGCTGCTGATGCAGCTTCCGCTGAAGTTTTAATTTTACTGAAATCTATTCCCGTAGTATTTTTAATTGCATCAACATAAGATATTCTCGTCCATGAAGGAGCAAGATCTATTTCCCATCCCTGATATGACAGTTTTGTGGTTCCTAACAGTTCCTTCGCAAGCGTTGAAAACATTCCTTCAACAATATTCATCATATCAGAATAATCGCCGTACGCCTGATAAAGTTCAACCATGGTAAATTCAGGGTTATGAGTAGTATCAATGCCCTCATTCCGGAAATTCCTATTTACCTCAAAAACACGTTCCAGTCCTCCGACAACAAGACGCTTAAGATAAAGTTCGGGTGCAATTCTTAAAAAAAGATTTATATCAAGTGCGTTGTGATGCGTAACAAACGGACGCGCGGAAGCTCCTCCTGCAATAGGATGCATCATCGGCGTTTCCACTTCCAGAAAATCCAGATTTTCAAGATATTTCCGGATACCAGAAACGATTTTACTTCTCATTACAAAGTCATTACGGGTTTTACCGTTAACAATGAGATCAATGTATCTCTGTCTGTATTTCATTTCAGTATCTGCAAATTCATCAAAAAGCTGACCGTCCTTCTCCTTAACAACTGGCAGTGGACGGATACATTTAGCCAGCAGAACAGCTTTCGTTATACGGATTGATTTCTCTCCCTTCTGAGTCAGAAAAGTTTCCCCTTCAAGGCCGATACGGTCACCAAGATCAAATGATTTGAAAACAGCATACTCCACTTCACCCATAATTTCCTGGGAAGCATAAAGCTGCATATTTGAAGTCATATCTTCAATATTACCGAAAGAAGCCTTGCCCATTACACGTTTGGATTTAATCCGGCCGGCAATTTTTATCTTTACAGGATTATTCTCATCAAAATCAGCCTTTACCTGGGCGATTTTATTTTCAGGACGGAATCTCAGCGGATAGGGATTAATGCCGTTTTGTCTCATATTTTCAATTTTGTCAATTCGCTGCTGTCTCAAATCAGTCGTATTATCATTCATTTCATACTCCACGTTTCTTTATATGTAACAGATATTTTGAATTTCTGCATTGTGTCAAATTAATTTTATCATATGTCCGGTTATATGTTATGAGAATCAGCCGAAAAAAAGAAATACGGAATTAAAACAACGGAATTACTACACCGGCAGGAAAAATCTTTGACAATCACTGATATTTAATTTTATTCTCTCAACAAAATTAAATATCAGGAAAATTCATGAAAAAAATAATTATTTTAATATTAATTTTGACGGTATTCGCATGCAAAACAACTGAAAAACTATATGAACTGGACAAAGAGACCCTTCAGTACAAACAGACAAATGATCTTGAATCCATAAAGCTCTGCCGTGACGGTCTGAATCATCTGCTTATTTATATGGATGCACATAGTGAAATTTTCAGCAGTAAAAAACTGAAAAAAAGCAAAATGCTTCTGCATGACCAGAGAGAAACTACACTGACAACATGGAAAGCTGCACTGGAATATTACTTCGCGCTTGATTCAATTCAGTCTTTTCATAAAGATTTTCTGCTCTTAAAAGACAAAACGATGCAGAATAAATCATTTTATCTGTCAGCTTATTCTTTCATGACGGAATACAGTTTCGCACTTGAATTAATTTCACGTCTGGAGAAAAATCCGCACTTTGACATTCTCTTAAACGAACCTTTGGAAAATATGGATCTTCCCGGCGGAATGTATGATAAATTTAAATTCCGCTTTCTTAATGTAGGTACAGCGGCTCTATTTGCCGGATTTGATGCAGGCCTGAAATTTTACAAAACAGATGACCGGGAAATATTAAAAAACATTGAAAAAGATAAAAAAATAATCATTGCAAAAGCAAAACAGGGTGCACCTATAATGACTCTGGAAAACGGGCTCAATATTATTCAGACAACAAATGATAAAATGATTTTTCCAGTTCAAAAAGGTGTTTCAACATTTATGGGTGATACGAAAGTCTACAGACTGCATAAATATCTGATAACCGGAAAACAGATACATTCCTTTATGAAAGAAATACAGCCGGGAGACATTTTTCTTGAAAGGAGGGAATGGTATCTTACAAATGCAGGAATACCCGGATTCTGGACACATGCTGTAATGTATGTGGGTACAAAAGAGGAAAGAGAACATTATTTTAATGATCCTGAAGTATCAGCATGGCTTTCAAAAAACAATTACCGTAATTTTGAAAATTATCTCGAAAAAACATATCCTCAGAAATATGAGGAATTTAATTCCGATGATACAGAAGGAAATCCCTACCGCATCATTGAATCAGTAAGCGAAGGCGTAATATTTACATCTATAGAGCATTCTGCTAATTGTGATTCAATTGCAGTATTGCGGCCTAAGCTTTCCAGGAAAGAAAAGGCAATAGCAATTTCAAGGGCATTTTTCTATACAGGACGGCCGTATGACTTTAATTTCAACTTTGAATCGGACTCTACTCTGGTTTGTACGGAACTGGTATATAAAAGTTATGAAAAAGGTAAAGATATTTCAGGATTAAAACTGCCGCTTGAAGATATACTTGGACGAAAACTATTATCAGCAAATGCAATTGCGAAACTATATGATTCGGAAAAAAGCGAAGGCAATGGCCAGTTCGAATTTATCCTTTTTTATGACGGCAATGAAAAAGAAAAGAAATCATTTCCATCAACCGAAAATGAATTCCGGAAAACATGGAAACGGCCGAAATGGCATGTCATTATGCAAAAATAGTCCTGATTTTAAAAAACTGTTACATTTCCCCCTTTAAATCACGTTTATATATAAGGGGGAAACATGAAAAACATAAATTCACACAAAACCTCCGCCAATATGGATGGAGAAGTTTTTGATTCTATTAATAAAACGGCAGCTTTCTATAATATTAAATCAGAAAAAATTTTCATTGACCTGATTACTTTATTATTAAATTCCGCCAACTGCAGTCATATCTTAAATCTGCTAACTGAATATCAGGATCACTCTCCCAAAAATTGGGAAACATTTTATTATTCTCTTGATGAAAATGAAATTGAAATATTCAGCAAAGCCAGACAAAAATATAAAATTTCAATTTCAAAACTTGCTTTCATGGCTTTTGTTGTTTTCTGGAAAAGTTTATT
Source organism: Spirochaetota bacterium (assembly GCA_016928815.1). Taxonomy (GTDB): domain Bacteria; phylum Spirochaetota; class UBA4802; order UBA4802; family JAFGJZ01; genus JAFGJZ01. Next base: position 58 of record JAFGJZ010000051.1, on the reverse strand, counting down.
ATTAAGATATTCAATAAGATTAACTAATTCAAAAAATGAATTTTTAAAAAATAGTTAT
>JAFGJZ010000050.1 GCA_016928815.1 Spirochaetota bacterium | reverse complement strand
GTCTGTAATAAAAAAAACTGCTATGAAAAAATAGTATATTTCCTTCAGTCAAGGGGATTTTCGAATCAGACTATTTTTAAAGTAATTGATATGATGAAAAGCAAAGGTTTCAAATTTAATGAATATGAGAATAATCAGTACGATTAATTAGTTGAATATGGTGGAAAATTAAGTTTTTGTTATGTTTTTTCTTCGAATTTCAGTCTTTTTTTAAAATATAAAATTAATTCAGAGTAAACATAACAAAATTTATCGTAACTACAAAAATTCTTAATGTTATATTTCTTTTCCAGTTTATCAGCATATTTTAAAAGTAAAATTTTCCAAAAAAGCAAAAAACCTGCAAAGGCGAGCTTTGAAATTGATATTTTATACTTTTGTCTGGTCGTGGAAAACAACTCGATTTCTTCACTATTAAGATCATAATGGAGAATTTCCCATCTTTCGGGATTATGATCCTGATACTCTGTTAATATCCCACTGATTTGCCCGCTTTTGATACCATAAATAGCCATTTCAGTAATATCCTTAAAAATTTTTGATTCCGATTGATTAAATTCCTGGGCTGCTTTTTGTATTTCATCAAAAAATTTACCGTCAACATATGCCGAAGTATTCATAATCATCATCCCGATAGATAAATTTCCTTTTTGTTTTATTACATAAAGGTTCATTTATATAACGATTTCATGATGATTAAAATAAAAACAAAATCTGTTTAAAGAATAATTTTTTATTTTTTATTTTATATCTTCAGACGGCTTCTTTTTCAATATAACATCATTATGAAAAATATTTTTATTGATTAATTTCGATGATCTGGTCTTTTTGTTGTTATAATTTAAATTAATTGATAATTTAACTTTCGATCAGTTTCAAAATCGAGTCAAAATAAAGAGGAAAAAATGCTTAAAGTCAAAGATTTACGCGATTCTTACATAGAATTTTTCAAAAGCAAAGGTCATAGACATATTCATTCCAGTTCTTTAATACCGAAAGATGATCCGACACTGCTTTTTACAACTGCAGGTATGGTACAATTTAAGGCGAATTTCGCCGGAACTATAAAAACAGATTACACAACTGCTACTACTATTCAAAAGTGCTTGAGAACCAGTGACCTGGAAAATGTCGGCAGAACTGAACGGCATTGCACTTTTTTTGAAATGCTGGGTAATTTTTCATTTGGTGATTATTTCAAGGAAAAAGCTATTGAATATGCATGGGAATATTCTGTCGATGTTCTGAAATTCGATTCAAATCTGATCTGGGTTTCAATTTATCAGGATGATGATGAAGCATTTGAAATATGGAATAAAAAAATCGGAATTCCTGCTGAAAGAATTGTCCGACTGGGCAAAGCGGATAATTTCTGGGGGCCTGCCGGTGATTCAGGAGCATGCGGTCCATGCAGTGAACTCTATATTGACAAAGGACCTGAACACGGATGCGGCAGTCCTGACTGCAAACCGGGATGTGACTGTGAAAGGTATATGGAATACTGGAATCTTGTGTTTAATCAGTTTAATCAGGATACGAACGGAAAACTTAATCCGCTTCCTCAAACCGGTATTGATACAGGAATGGGTCTTGAACGTCTCGCAACAATCTGCCAGGGAGTTACTTCCATTTATGATACTGATGAATTTAAAAGACTGATTGATTTCGTATGCAGGCAGTTAAATGTTAAATATGAAGGCAGGAATAAAACATCCATTAATGTTATTGTGGAACATTCACGTGCACTGACTTTTACAATGAGTGATGGAGCCTATCCTTCAAATGAAGGAAGAGGATATGTACTTAGAAGAATTCTGCGAAGAGCCTTAAGATTCGGCAGATATCTGGGTATAAAAGAACCATTTATTTATAAAATGGTTGATCCGATAGTTGAAATAATGGGAGATTACTACCCTGAACTGAAAGCAGCAGCTCCGAATATTAAGAATGTTCTTATGGGCGAAGAGAAACGATTCCTCGAAACACTGGAAACAGGAATGCAGATTCTGGAGGGAATGCTTTCAGATCTCACAGAAAAGAAACTTACAGAAATGCCGGGAAGAGATGCATTTGTTTTATATGACACATACGGTTTCCCTGCGGAAATGACGAATGAAATGGCTGAAGAAAAAGGAATTCATGTAAATATGAAAGAGTTCGAAACAGCCATGGAAGAACAGAGACAGCGCGGTAAGCAAAGCTGGAAAGGAGCTGATAATAATCTTGAGGCTCTGATGAATGAAATATCATCCAAATGCGGAGTTACAGATTTTACAGGCTACACTCAGTATTCTTCAGAATCTGAAGTAATATTAATTACTGATGAAAGTAAAATATGCAGTTCATTAAAAACCGGTCAGCAGGGATTTATCATACTTAAAAGTACTCCATTTTATGGTGAATCGGGCGGTCAGAAAGGCGATAAAGGCCGGATTGAATTCTCTACAGACGCTGTTTTCAGGGTTTTTGATACAAAAAAAATAAATAAAACAATAGTTCATTCAGGTATAGTTGAAAAAGGAATAATTTCAACCGGTGACAAATGTTCTGCAAATATTGAACGGATCGAACGGAATCTGATAAAAGCAAACCATACTGTAACTCACCTGCTTCAGGCAGCACTTCGGAAAACATTAGGAGATCATGTCAAACAGGCAGGTTCACAGGTTGAAGCTGAAAGAATGCGTTTTGATTTTTCTCATTTCGAAGCAATGACTCCTGAGCAGATTTCAGAAGTTGAATCTCTTGTTAACAGAAAAATCTGGGAGGATCTTGAGGTTACAACAAGTGAAATGAAACTTGAAGATGCCCTGAAAACAGGAGCTATGGCTGAATTCGGTGAAAAATATGAAAACTCAGTACGTGTGATTAAATGTGGTGATTTCAGTACGGAATTATGCGGTGGAACTCATGTTTCCTCTACCGGAAAAATTGGTCTTTTTAAAATAATGAAAGAATCATCTCCTGGTGCAGGTATGCGCAGAATTGAAGGAATTACACTTAAAGGTCTTTTAGACAGATTTAATAATCTTGACGGTATTATTTCCGAAAGTGAAAAAATCATGAACGTTTCTGAAAAAGACATAATCTCAAAAGTGGACGATTTAATAAAAACAAATCTGAAACTTAAAAAAGATATCAGCCGCATTGAAAGCGCTTCACTTGCCTCAGGCATGGATGACATTCTTGCCGCCGGCATTGAGCAGAACGGTTTCAAAATATATGCTGCTAATCTCGGTAATGCGAAAGTAAACGACATGCGGGATCTTTCTGATAAAATCCGGGAAAAAGATCAGAACAGCATTGTTCTTTTTGCATCTGATACTGAAGGCAAAGCGATGCTTCTATGTGCAGCAACTAAAAAGGTTGTTGATAATTCGAAAGCTGACTGCGGTGCGGTAATCAAGGAAATTTCACAGATAGTTGGTGGAGGAGGCGGAGGCCGTAGAGATATGGCCCAGGCCGGCGGAAAAAACTCTTCAGAACTTGATAAAGCCCTGAAACGGGGAATAGAAATTATTAAAGGAATGATATGAAAACAAGGGGCCTCAAGCCCCTTGTTTTTTTTCAGTTGACAGTTAAAAAGAATATGTAGCAGAATAGAAAGAAGTAGTTTTAAGCTGCTTCCATTCATTACATAAAATACAATTTCAAATCAAAAGGTTTCTATGAAAAATGACATCAGCTTTAACAGGCCCGTATCGAGTATAATTTGTATAATTAATTTAATAATTTTTGCGTTTACATTAATCTTGTTAAATACTAAAAGTGATATCGCACTTGCATTTTTCCGGAATTTTACTCTAGTCCCTTCGTTAATATTTTCTGAACTGAAAATATGGCAGTTTGTAACTTATATGTTTATTACAAATCCTTCTTCAATAATTTATGCTTTAATTCACATCTTCATACTTACAAGCTTTTCAATAACTCTGGAAGATATCATGGGATCATACAGATTTTTGGTTTATTTTTTTGTCTGCGGTATTTCATCCGGTATCTGTGTTTTTATAATCTGCCTTATTACCGGTACAGATTTCCAGGTAATCGGTTCTGAAGGTGTTGTAATTGGTTTAATTTTCGCCTTTGCCTCATATTTTTCTGAATCTACCATTTATTTTAATTTTATCATCCCGATTAAAGCTAAATATTTTTTAGTCCTTTACGGAATTTTTTTCATCATACTGGACTATTTCCCCACCAAAAACATAGCAACCTTCGGACAGTTTGGAAGTATTATAGGAGCGTACATTTTCTTTAAATTCTTCTTCAACAAAGATAAAGCCCGGAAATCTTCAATTGGGAAATATGCAAAAAGAATGCAGAAAATGCGCGAAACAGAAGGGAAAAGTTTCATTGAAAAACATTCACATCCCGACAGGAATACTGATCTGAAGAAAAACATACTCCTTCACTTAAGATCCAATCCTGATATTAATTCACTTAATGATGATGAATTTCAATTTGTAAAATATATCGACATAATTATTGAAAGAAAAACTGAAGCATACAACTCTGTGCAGAATCTTGATAACATTTCCGATGAGGATTTTATCAATGAAGTCAGATATCTGACAAAAATCTGAACAGAAGAAAAATATATAGGAGAAAAAAAATGGGTAAACAGGTTTATTTTTTCGGAGGAAAATACACCGACGGTAAATCCGACATGAAAAATCTTTTAGGCGGAAAAGGAGCCAACCTTGCTGAAATGGCATCAATTGGCATCCCTGTTCCCCCCGGATTTACAATTACTACTGAAGTATGTATTGATTATTATAAAAACGGTCAGAAATATCCTGACGGACTTGAAAAAGAAGTAATGGATGCAATCGCAAAAGTTGAAGAACTTATGGGATGTAAGTTTGCCGACAAAGAAAATCCACTTCTGGTATCTGTCCGATCAGGGGCAAGAGTATCAATGCCGGGAATGATGGATACAGTTCTTAATCTGGGACTTAATGATGAAACAGTCAAAGGCATAATTGCCAAATCAGGGAATGAAAGATTCGGATGGGACTCATACCGCAGATTTATTCAGATGTACGGCGATGTTGTAATGGGGATGAAACCCGAGAATAAAGATGAAGAAGATCCTTTTGAAGTAATCATGCATGAAATTAAAAAACAGAAAGGCGTTGAAAACGATACAGAACTTGAAGTTGCTGACCTTAAAGACATGGTCGACAGATTCAAGGCACTTATAAAAGCAAAACTTGGTGTTGATTTTCCTACAGATCCTTATCAGCAGCTTTGGGGGGCTATCGGAGCGGTTTTCGGATCATGGAATAATGAAAGAGCTGCACTTTACAGAAGAATGCATAATTTCGATGACAGTTGGGGAACCGCTGTAAATGTGCAGTCAATGGCTTTCGGAAACATGGGAAATGACTGTGCAACAGGTGTTGCTTTTACACGTGATCCGTCCACCGGAGAGAATATGTTTTTCGGAGAATATCTGATTAATGCTCAGGGTGAAGATGTAGTTGCAGGAACAAGAACACCTCAGCAGATTACAAAAGAAGGATCAATCAGATGGGCTAAAGACAATGGTGTTGCTGAAAGTGACAGAGCAAAAAACTTTCCTTCTCTCGAAGAAACAATGCCTGTTGTTTACAAACAGCTTTTTGATGTTCAGCGGACTCTGGAAAATCATTACAAGGATATGCAGGATATTGAGTTCACTATTCAAAGCGGTTCACTTTGGCTTCTTCAGACCAGAAACGGGAAAAGAACTGCAGCAGCTGCCGTGCGAATTGCCCGTGAAATGTGTGATGATAAATTTATTGATAAAACAACAGCTCTGCTTCGCATAGAACCTGATTCTCTTGATCAGCTTCTTCATCCTACTTTTGATCCGAAAGCAGCTAAAAAAGTAATCGCAAAAGGTCTTCCGGCTTCTCCGGGAGCAGCAACAGGAAAAGTTGTATTCAATGCCGATGATGCCGCAGATTGGGCCGGACGCGGTGAAGATGTAATCCTGGTACGGATTGAGACATCTCCTGAAGATTTAAAAGGTATGCACGTATCAAGAGGAATTCTGACAGCACGAGGGGGAATGACTTCTCATGCAGCAGTTGTTGCACGCGGAATGGGCAAATGCTGTGTTTCCGGTTGCGGTACAATTGAAATAAGTTATACTAAGAGAAAATTCAAAGTCGGCGACATTGAAGTGGTTGAAGGTGATTACATTTCGCTTAACGGTTCAAGCGGTGAAGTAATGCTCGGTAAAGTTGATACAATCGAACCGCAAATGAGCGGAGACTTCGGTACAATAATGAAATGGGCTGATGAATACAGAACAATGAATGTCAGAACAAATGCGGATGCCCCACAGGATGCTGAAACAGCTAAAAGTTTCGGTGCGGAAGGTATAGGCCTTTGCCGGACAGAGCATATGTTTTTCGAAGGCGACAGGATTACTGCAATGCGGGAAATGATTCTTGCTGATGATGTTGAAGGCAGAAAAAAGGCTCTTTTAAAACTGCTTCCAATGCAGCAGGATGATTTTTACGGAATTCTTAAAGCCATGAACGGATTTGGTGTTACTATAAGACTTCTTGATCCGCCTCTTCACGAATTTGTACCTCATGAAGAAGAAAATCAGAAGGAAATGGCTCACATTATGGGAGTTAGCGTACACACAATTAAAGCAAAAGTTGAAGCTCTATCTGAGTTCAACCCGATGCTAGGACATAGAGGCTGCCGTCTTGGAATTACTTATCCGGAAATTACAGAAATGCAGGCAAAAGCGATATTTCAGGCAGCATGTCAGCTTAAAAAAGAAGGTCTTGATCCTAAACCTGAAGTAATGGTTCCTCTTGTGAGTACAGAAAAGGAATTTGAACTTCAGAAAGAAATTATCATCCGTGTAGCAGAAGAAGTAATTGCAGCGACAGGAGTAAAAGTTGATTACAAAGTCGGAACGATGATTGAGATTCCCCGTGCAGCTCTGATGGCTGATAAAATTGCCCAGCATGCAGAATTTTTCTCATTCGGAACAAATGACCTTACACAGATGACATTCGGTTTCAGCCGTGATGATGCGGGAAAATTCCTGCCTGATTACTATGAAAAACAGATTTTGAAACGTGATCCGTTTGCAGTACTTGATACCGAAGGTGTCGGTCAGCTTGTTGAACTCGCAGCTCAGAGAGGACGCAAAACAAGACCTGAAATTAAACTTGGTATATGCGGAGAACACGGCGGAGAACCTTCATCGATTGAGTTCTGCCACAAGGTTGGACTGAATTACGTGAGCTGTTCACCTTATCGTGTCCCTATTGCAAGACTTGCAGCAGCGCAGGCAGCGATTAAAACTAAAAAATAATATCAGATTAAGTTTACTTCAAAGCCGGATGAAATTCATCCGGCTTTTTTATGCCGTTAAAAGATAAATAGCCAACATTATCTTGATTCACCAGCTCCAATGTCGAAATAAGAATCAACCCGATTTATCAATTTCACAATACTGAATTGTAATATCTTCAGTATTTCATACGGATGTATTCTGAATGCTAAAAAATGCACTTCATCAAGCTGAAGATAACCTCATATAAATGTAATGGTCGGATTTCCTTCAAGAGTACAGCTGAATTCAGGCTCAAGTCCTATCACATAAGACTGAATCAGTACCGGATTAGTTTATATTCCTTGCCATGGAAGGATCAAATCTCTATGTGTAACATTCTCAATACTTTTAATTTTTTTAAAAATATTTCTATTTTTTTATTCTTTATCTTAAAATAAAAAATTTTTTGAATTCCTGATTGTAAAACATATCCTGTATGAAAAAATTTTCATAAATTAGTAAAAACGTATGTTAAAACCTTTTTTGGAATTTCCGTTAAAACCCAGACTTTCATAAAATTTATGCGCAGCGATTCTATTTTCGGTGGCTGTACTTAAAAGCATCACTTTGTAGCAGTTCATATTCTTAGCATGATCTATAGCCGCCTGAATGACAGCTCTTCCGTAGCCCTGCCGTCTGTAATCAGGATGAGTAATTACATTTTCAATTAAGGAATATGATTTCTGTCCGCGTGAAAGATTCGGAATTACAGCAATATTGCAGGAAGCCGTAAGAATATCATTTTCTTCATAAACAAAATAGGTCAGACCGTCATGTGATAAAATCGTTTTCCATTTTTCAGAAAACATACTGGCATCACTGTAATTTTCATTTTCAAATAGAAAGGAATATAAAATTAAAATCTGTCCAAGATCGCTTTCAACGGCTTTACGAACCATTCCTGCCCCCCGTTACATTCCTGCTATGGAAAACATTGCAATAAACAGCACAGCCAGACTTACCGGTGTAAAGATACTCAGAGACAAAAAAGTAAAAACACCTGGAGATTCATTTTTTTGGAATATATTATAACTTAGCCACAGAGGCTGGCCGGCTGCAAATACAAGCAGAGAAAATATGATTCCTCCTGAATAAACTCCTCCGGCCTTAAATATAATGAAAATCAAAGAAAAAAAAACAGACATCAATACAGAAGGAACAATCCATAAATAATACCTTCGTGATGATACTGATAATTTATGTTTCGCCAAATCAGTGACAAACAGAATTGCTCCGGCTGAACATTTCAGCAGTGAATAAAAAAACATGAGAGCAAAAAAATTGATGCATTTAAAAAAGAAAGAACCGCTTCTGCTTACTTCAGCAGTAATCCATAATCCTATAGCCGCTATCATTAGAATAAAATCAATTTGAAAAAAAATAATTTTAATTTTCAGTTTCTTCATACTTCACCAATCAGTTAAAATTCCATATCATACATCTGTTTCAGATACCTGAAGGTCACGGTGCTGATTTTTTTTGAATAAATACTGCTGCCGTAACTGAACACAGCATGCCTGCATTCATCACTAAGATTAAATTCAATTCCATCTTCAATAAGAATGTCACTTCCACTGTAAAAATCAAGCCGTCCAGTATAGCCGCATTTATAATACGGAGCAGGCCTGAAAGAAATTCCGTCTATGATCTCAGAAATACGGTTTTTATTGTTAATAATTATTATGTTTCTAACCTTATTTGAAGAACCATGTTCCGAATAAAAACTTACTATAATTTTATCAGTATTGTTTTTCAGATATGATCTAAACTCCATGCTGCAGCCAGGGAATGAAAAAAACAAAACCAGCAAAAAGATACCGTAAATATACTTCATTTCACACATCCTCAGAATAGTATTGGTTACATAATTTAAGGTAACCTTAATTGAAAAATAATGTCAATTTTTATTTTAAGTGCATATTTCCAATAGGGAAATTCCGTCCGTAAAAAATTACAGTAAGCAGAAATGCAATGAATACTTATTCACTCAGCATCTGTACAAATTAAATCTTTATTATTGAAGACAAACGTGATAACAACAGGAAGCCGAAACTGCAGGCTGTCCGGATGATTAACAGCTACAAGTACAAGATTCAGAAACTTATTGAAAGGAAGTCTCTTCTGAAAAAGAAGATCTGGCAGTATGAACAGATTAAGAAGAGTACTACCAACCCGGTTGCAAAAGCTGAAACTGACGAGAAGATCGATGCAGCTGCGATGAGTCTGCAGGATGTTTTAATAACGATTGAGAGTTATTATGCAGAAATGAATGTAGTTGCGGAAGGGATTTGATAGCAGTGAATAATGAAAAATGAACAATGAATAGTTTGAGGGTAGTTACGTTTATTAAGCCCCAACTCCTACAAGAGGCTTTTATAATTCATTAAAAACTCAAAAGAAAGAACAACTGTTATCGAACTATTAAATCGGAATTAGAAATTAAATATTTTGGCACAATGCCCTGAGCCGAAGATACAATTTCACCGCCATTTAAGTTAATTGATCTTGCATTAATAATTACTTCTTCTTTTTCAATTTTAACTGTACCAACTACAATAATATCTGCACCAAGAAGTTTTCCCATTTTTTTCATTGTATCTTCAATAGTTAAACCAGAACTGTTCAAAGAAGCTTCTGATAAAACCTGATCTAATAATTTTCTCTCAACAATAGTAATATTATTATCATTTAAATATGTAATCATCGATTCAGATATTCGTTTCCCTAAAAGTAGCGTTTGACCGTTTACTGTTACAAAATCAAAGATGGCAACTTTCTTTGAGGTATTTATTTTTTTTGATAGTTTATCAGAAATTTCTTTAATAGTATTTTCTACTGTTTGTGCCTGGCCGAAAACAATTGCACTTTCATATAAATTGACTTTTACTTGCATTTTATCTTTACCAGGTATTTGAACAAGAGCTGTTGCATTATGTGTACCATCTAAAATGTAATGAACAAGAACATGTTTTCCCGGATATTCTGACATTTCGACATCAAATTGAACTTCTCCGAAAGGCCAGCCGGAATTTTGCATTTTTAAATTTTCGTATTTTATATTTATTTTAAGCTCACCTTTATATTTATTTTGACTAATAGCATTTTTCACAAGAGAGTAAACCATCGGTGCGGTTAACTCAGCAATATTTTCAGGATTTGAAGAACATGAAAAAAAAGATGAAGCTGTCAAAACAAGAACAATAAATAGGATCAAATTTTGTCGCATAAAACCTCTCTTAATAAAAAAACGATAGCCGAACTCATTATATTTGTAAACCTTTTTCTTTTAAAAGCAAAAACTATTCTTCCAAAACTTCTCGACAAGCAGGATTTATGTGCTTTATGTTTATGGAAACTCATAATTATTGAGAAATTTCAAATTACAAAGGAATTGAAATGGATAAGGAACTGATGTCAGAAAGTAATCTGAATGGGATAATCAGTGAACTTTTAAAACCGATTAATTTCATTTTAAAAGACTGCTATGATAGAGATAAAGTTATATACAAGAAACTTGTAAGCCAGGTGAAAAAGAATTTAAAGATTTATTAAAAAGTACAGCGAGGGGTGCTCAACGTATTTTTTAATTTTCGTTATTTTTCAATGAACTGGTTTTTTGAAGAATCAAAAGAAAAAGTAGTTATTTTACCGTTAATCTCAGAATCACCTTTAATAAGTTTTATCATTCCCTGAGTATCTTCATCTTTTATCCCAACTGATATGTCACCGTAGCCATCAGGAACTAGCTTCTGAATCAGCTTACAATCACCGGAATCATCACTTAAGTAAACAAATATTTCAATGCTAATATCTATTTCAATAAACAAAATTACATCGGGATTCTTATCATTATTTATATAAGATAAAACCACCCTATTTCCGCATTCTAAATAATTCCATTTCCCCTTATTTAAATAAAAAACAGAACATCCTCTACTGACTCCTGGTTCAAAATCATCCGGTTTTAAATGTCTAACTACAATAATATTTTTTTTAATTTGTAAAATTTCTATATCTTTATTTGTCTGAT
>JAFGJZ010000049.1 GCA_016928815.1 Spirochaetota bacterium | reverse complement strand
TTTTTATCTGTCAATAATTATTAAAACAGAAAATATCATTCCGGAAATTAATTCAAATAAAATGGAAATTCAATGGTTTCATTTCAGACTGGATTCCGTTTTAAATAATCATGTATTCAGAATTACCTATTAAGCCTACCCGAAAAGTGAAACAATCTCATCAGGGAAATTAACCATTTTCTTGTTTTCATGAAGACATACAAGTTCGACTTTTGAATCGGTAATTATTTTATTATCGCTTTTTCTTAAAATGGTCTGGTTAAAAATCCAGCGGAAACCGCTGGCCCTGTCCGCCGAAGTGACTACTTCAAGTTCATCACCGAATATGGCTCCCTCTTTATAGGTAATTTCAATTTTATAGACGGCAAAACCGAGTTTTTTATCACGGTAGAGATCAACAAGTGTTTTCTGTCCGATTGCATCCTCCCTTGCCCTTTCCATAAACCTTAAATAATTCGCATGATATACGACACCTGAAAAATCAGTATCTTCATAATAGACGTTCACGCCATAGCTGAATTTTTTTCCCACAACACCTCCGGTAACTTTCATGTTAAAACATTTTTCATGATTATCGGAATTTAAACGCATGTCAAATAAAATTATATTGTTTTTTCATTATCATGTTATATATTCGTTCCATGGAGAAAAATATGAATGAAAGAATAAAATTCGGCATAATTTCAACCGGGTGGATTGCCGGTATTTTTGCGGAAGCGATTAATGAAGTTGAAAACGCAGAAAAAACGGCAGTTGCCAGCAGAACAGCAGCAAAGGCGGAAAAATTCGCGGAAAAATTCGGTTTTAAAAAATCATACGGCAGCTATGATGACCTGTTTACCGACAATGAAATTGATGCGGTATATATCGCAACACCTCACAGCGAGCATGCTTCAATCGCCATCGCAGCACTAAACGCGGGCAAACACGTTTTGTGTGAAAAAGCGGTTACCGTCAATTCGCTTGAAGCTGAAAAAATTGTTTCACTTGCTGCAGAAAAAAATCTTTTTTTCATGGAAGCGATGTGGATACGTTTTCTGCCGGCAATCGTCGAACTGAGGAAATATCTCTCAGACGGAATAATCGGAGATGTAAGGTTTCTGAACTCGCATTTCAGCAATCCTGCAATCAACAAATTCGATCCCGAACACCGTCTTTTTAAAAAGGAACTTGCCGGCGGAAGTCTTCTGGATCTTGGAATATATCCAATTTCATTTGCATCAATGATTTTCGGGAAACAGCCGCTGAAAATCAGCGCCTCGGCTGAATTCAACAGCATCGGGACAGATAACTCAGCGGCAGCCCTGTTCAGTTACGGTGACACGGCAACCGCAGCCGTATCAGTATCCTTCCTCTTTGACAGCTTTTTTTCAGCGGAAATTTTCGGGTCTCTCGGCAAAATAAGAATTCCTTCATTCTGGTGGAAGGACATCCCTTTAATAATTTCAACGAACGAAGGAAAGGAAATAGTAATTGAGAACAGAGGAAGCAGCGGAGCAAAGGGCTACTCACATCAGATTAAAGAAACCGTTGACTGCATAATAAACGGCCGGACCGGCAGCAGCATCATGAGTCCTGGGGAAAGTGTTGAAATCATGAAGACTCTGGACAGAATCAGAAAAATAATCGGCCTTGAATACGGCGCCGATAAAACATGCTGAAAAACGGTTATTCACCGCTGAAACGCATGTTATCTGCAAGAAAAACCAGCATGCTGTTTTCAGCAACTGAATGATTTATCTCATGCTCAATATCCATCGCATTGAGTGTATGACTGATTCCTTCCGAATGAAATATTTCCGAAAGTGATTTTACTCCTTCAATCAGCCAGGTATATTCATCATTAATGGCATAATCAATCTGCAGCGCTTTGAAATTTCTTCCCTTAGCTTTGAAATCGGAAATTCTTTTCATTGAACCGGGAAAAGCATCAAGCCAGCAGTTTATGACCCTATTGTCTTTTTCAGTTCCATCCCACTGAGGTATGCGACCGTGCGGAAATTCCATCGTAACGTCGGGAGAAAATGAAGCTGCATAGGCCTGCAGAACACTGTGTGCCCATGATGCCGCTGATTTTCTTAAATCACGGTTTCCCAAAACACCGGGACAGAGCGCATAACCTGTCTGAAATATTTCCGGATGTTTCATAAGAAGTGAAATTGCGGCGCCTGCACCCATTGAAAATCCGGAGATGGAACGGGAATACTCGGACTTAAGGGTTCTGTATTCCGAATCAACGTACGGGATGACTTCATTGATGAAATAATCCGTCCAGTTTCCCGTAACTGGCGAATCAGCCCAGAAACTTCCGCCGAATTTATTATTACCGTTAACAGATACAAAAATAAATTCACGTTTTTTCTCCATCATGAATCTATCAAGAATTTTTTTTAAACGGTAAATCTGCCGGTAGCTTTGCGAAAATCCGTGCAGAAAATAGACTGTAGGATAAAATCTATCCGAAACGGAATAGGAAGCCGGTAGATAAATTGCATTTTTCTGCATGGTATTTTCACCAATGCAGTTGCTTTTCAATGATTCAGAATCAATTATAAACTCTTCAATTTTTCCCATTAACGCATCCGTAATCTGTTTTGACATTTCATTGGAAATTAGAAAATTTCACTTCTTTTTATTCAATATATCTCTTGCATGCCTGAGCACATCATTAATATCATCATGAATTGAAATAATCTCCTTCGCCCTTTTCAATGCCGAATTTATGTCACGATGAACGTTTCCGCGTCCGATTTCATCCATCAATCCGCTTTTCTCAAGACTTTTCCACGGCTGATCCTGAACTCCTGAAAGCACTACTATAGTCTTGTCCTTCCTGGAAAGCGAGTTGACCCATTCAAGTGTATTCAGACCTGTCGCATCAATGGCCGGAACCTGACGCATCCTGATTATAAGCACTTTGGGCTTCATCTGAAGCTGACTTATGGCATCCTTGAAAAACCATGTTGCACCGAAAAAAAACGGACCGCTGATTTCAAAAATCTCAACATTCTCCGGAACATCCTCGCTGCTGATTCCGCTTAAGGAAAACTCTTCATCCTGATGAAGGGAACCGTGCTCAAGAAGCCTTGAGTCGGCCACATCCGACATTCTTTTCATAAATAGAATCGCAGCAAGCACGACACCGAAATTTATCGCAATAGTAAGATCGGTAAACACGGTAAGAAAAAACGTAATCAGAAGAACTGCAGCATCACTCTTTGGCGTTTTTAGCAGTTTTTTAAAATGATCCATTTCGCTCATGTTATATGCAACTATCATCAGAATTCCGGATAATGCTGCCATGGGTATGAGACGCGCATAGCGGCTGAAAAAAATCATTACAAGAAGTACCGTAAGTGCATGAACAATTCCCGCAACCGGTGTTCGTCCGCCCGATTTTATGCTTGCCGCCGTCCGTGCAATTGCACCCGTAACAGGCACTCCGAGAAAAAGCGGTGACGCTATGTTTGCGATCCCCTGCGCAGTAAGTTCCATGTTGGAATCATGTTTTGTTCCGCACATACCGTCCGCTACAACAGCGGAAAGAAGTGATTCAATCCCTGCAAGAAGTGCAATAGTCAAAGCAGGAAAAAGAAGCTCCTTAATCTGTGTAAAATCAGTATGCGGGATGTGCGGCATCGGAAGCATGTTAGGAACATCACCGAACCGGCTTCCGATGGTCTCAACAGGCAGATTGAAAATCTGAACCGCTATCGTAGAAAGTATTATTGCCACAAGAGGACCAGGTATTTTTTTAACTTTCTTTTGAAAAAGAATGATGATTATTATGGAGGCCATACCTATTCCCAGAGAATAATAATTAATCGTATCAATGTGCCTGAAAGAAATATGAAATGTATCAACCACACCCGACATTTTTTCAGCAATGACAAGGCCGAAAAATTCCTTAATCTGGGAAGTGAAAATGACAACACCGATACCGGCCGTGAATCCGACTACTACCGGATAAGGCATGTATTTTATTACTGAACCGAATTTTAAAACACCGAAAATAATGAGTATTACTCCGCCCATCATCCCTGCGACCGCAAGACCGTCATATCCGTATTTCTGCACAATTTCATAGACGATGATGATGAATGCACCGGTGGGACCGCCTATCTGAACACGGCTGCCGCCGAAAAACGAAATGAGAAAACCTCCAATCACGGCTGTATATAAACCCTGCTCCGGTTTTACCCCGGATGCGATGGCGATCGCAATGGAAAGCGGTATTGCAATAATTCCGACTATGATACCTGCGATGACATCTTTAAGCAGGGTTTTTCTTGAGTAATCATTTTTTAAAGTTTTGAAAATTTCCGGTATCATCCAGGAACACTCCGAAATAATATAATGAGGTCATTTTCAAATCCTCAGCATGGTTTTGTCATTAATTTTTTTCAATGCTTAAAAAAATTTTCATAAGAAATGTTTTCCGGAATCCGAATCGTCATAATTACTTCAAACTGCCGGGTCCGGGATATCAGTAAAATTCCTTCAGCGGAATCGGAGTTTTCTGAATAAACTCCTGAATATCAGTCGAACTCCTGTCAAAGGCTTCTTCAAGAACCGTGATCCTGTTTTTTACAAACCAGTTTTTCACATATATTAGTGTAATAATGGTAGTATAACTGTATTCTGACTTTTTAAAGTTAATCACCGTAAAACAGGAGGGATAAACATTACCGTTTTTAGAGAACGTTCCGTAATCAGATAGTATTATTTTATAGCTGTCATAGTTTGAAACAGCAGCTGAAATTATTTCATTCTGATGATTCTGAATATCCTTATCATTCAGGTTCAGTCCACCCGGATAAATAAATGAAGTCGCTTTCAGGGACGGCTCGCCGGTATTGTCATACATAAATCCGGTATCCTTCCCGTCTTCAGAAAAATTATGGCTTTTTGTCAGTATCCAGGTTTTGAAGCTTTTATAAACAGTCGACCCGGAAGAAACATGAATTATTGTATTGGAGGTGTCATTCTCCCTTACCTGACAGGAAAGCATAAACACCATTACCGATGATAAGAAAATGAACCTGCATACTTTCATCTGTTTTTCCTTCATTTCAGTCTCCTGTAAATCCATCATTATTCTGATATTACTCACCTGAATGTAAAGTATTCGTTTTATTAAATCAAGAAGATAATTCCCTTATTGATTAAATTTTAATTATTAAATAATTGACATTCAGGAAAAGGCTTTTTCTTATAAAATCAGTTTTCACAGCAGGTATGGAGGCAATATGAGAAATTTTAATGCAAACCGTCTTTTCGGCATAACACTTCTGATTCTGGATCTGCCTGGTATCATTCTATACATCAAAGAGCTGTCAGAGGGCAGAGTTCATGTTGTTCTGTTCATTGCAATTCCATTATTTTTTACTCTCGGTGCAGCGCTTGCTTTAATTCCGCTTAATAACAAAAAACTTTCCGATATTATCGGAGACGGGCCGCTGATGTCCTTATTAAGGACTGAAAACATAACCCGGCTGATTAATTTCAATAACGTTCCTATATGGAAACAAGCTGTTTATGCGGTATTAATTCTTGGAGCGGTTGCTGCTTCCGTAATCCTGATTGTCATGTTTATGTCATAAGGCATTTCAGATTCTAAAATATTTCAAAATACATTTTTCTGATTCCAGTCAAAGCGGCATTAAGTGATGCAGGATTCATAAAGCAATCTTTGCCGCACAGTACATTTTTTAAAAAACCGCGTGCACGGCAAAGATATTTTTCTGTAATTATGAAAAGTTACGAAAAGAAAATCAACCGTTACTCTTCTGATTAGCAAGATCGATTTCATTATTTAATTCAGTAATGGTTCTGTCAGCTACTTCAAAATAAATGTCATCAAGATCAGACTTTAATTTTTCCCATTTTTTTACTGAATCTTTTCCTTTTTTAGGCAGGAATTTCCCGGTTTCACCGTCAAGCCAAACCGGCCAGATTTCCTTTCCAAGCTGAAGTGAACTCAGATCAGAATCATACCATCCTTCTTCAGCCAGAGTGAAAAATTTCTGCGACACGGAATCAGGTTCTGATTTTTGTAAAAAATATCCTGTATCCGGAGACATGTAAACTGCATCTTCAGTAACAACGACTTTTATGACCGGAGTAAAATTTTTGATATATGCATTGAATTCATCCCATTTATTTTCAGAAAACCCGGCAGATGCCAGATCGTTCAGTTTGGAATCAAAATCAGCGTCATTGCAGAACATCATGCAGTTAAAAAAAAGATTTTTCAGCTGATCATCGGTTCCATACTGTCCTATTTGAGCAATTTCATCTTTAATTGAAGTAAAATTTTCAAGGACAAGATCTTTTTCAACTTTCTTTTCACAATTAACGGTTATCAGCAATAGCGCAGTAATAATAAAAAATTTTTTCATTTCGGCCCCTTTAATATTTTATATTATGCATGTCTGATTCAGACAGAATCAGTAACATTTTAAACACAAGTAAATTTATTTAAATCAATGAAATATTTCAACCATTAATTTCATTTTTTGCCTTGAATCGTCATAATTGCCTGTCTATCGCCTGCAATGTTACCTGTTTATCGCCTGCAATGTTACCTGTTTATAGACAGGCGATATGAAAAGTTTTTTATCACATATCCCAGAAGAAATCACTGTTGGTAAGGTCAGACTCGGGTTCTTCCTCTATCTTGCGATATTCGTCAGGCAGAAGCCCTTTCTTTGAGTAAATGTATTCCAGCTGATTTTCCAGATCACGTGTTTCCTGTTCCCAGTACTGATCCGTTCCGAAATGCGGAAAGATATGAGGGAAAGCCGGGTCTGTCCAGCGGCGTGCAATCCATCCGGCATAATGAATGAAGCGCAGCATCCTGAGTGGCTCAATAAGTGCAAGCCATGAATTGCTGAAATCACGGAACTCCCGGTATGCATCAAGGAACACTTCCCGCTGATGAAGGCCGTGAGGATCTCTTGCCGGGACAATCATCCATACATCCTGCACTGCAGGTCCGTTCAGAAAATCATCAAAGTCAAGAAAGAAAAAGCCGTCATTGCCGTTAAGAAGGTTCCCGTGATGACAGTCTCCGTGTACTCTGTGAAACGGAACACCGGCGGAAAGTCCGTCATAGAGACGTACCACTTCATTTACAGCATTGGTGTAACGGTCAATGAAAACCCCGGGAATAAAATCATTATCAAGCAGAAAGCGGAGAGGTTTAAGCCCGTAATTTTCTCCTGTCAGAGATATTCTATGGCTGCATTTTTCCGCAGCTCCGGTATTATGAATCCTCGCAACATATCTTCCGAGCATTCCAAGCTGGATGTCAGTAAATTCATCAGTGATCCTTCCTCCGGTTCTCGGCCATACCGCATAATAAATCCCGTCAGCCTCATGAATTGAGGTTCCGTCATCAAACAGCACCGGAGCGCAAACCGGGATTTCCGCATCGCGAAGCTGGAAAAGAAAATCATGCTCTTCCTGAATCTGTTCCATGCTCCAGCGACCCGGCCTGTAAAACTTCGCAACAATATGTGCCCCGTCTTCAAGACGTATGTCATATACCCTGTTTTCATAACTGTTCAGCGCCATGCAGTGTCCTGAAACGGAAAATCCGCATTTCTCCATTTCCGAAAGTACCGCATGCTGATCAAGCTCATAAAAAGTGTTTTTATCCTTCTTATCCATATATATATTTACTATTTATATTACTATTCTGTAAACAAATTTTAAATTATTTTAATATATTCTTTTCATAAATAGAGTGCAGATGGAAAATGAAAGATGAAAGATGAAAGATAATGATCTTTTCAGCACTGTCGCACTGCAGAGTTACCTTCCGCCGCTAAGAATTTCATACGCTTCAATTATCTTTTTCACATACTCATCATTTTTATTTTTCGCAACATCAGGGTGATGCTTTTTAACAAGAGTTCTGTAAGCCTTCTTTATTTCTGCAGATGATACATTTTCGTCAACACCAAGTATGCTGAATGCCTCTCTTACATCAGTGTCATGCAGAGATTCAGACACGGCACTTCTATCCGAGTAAAAACTTTTTCTGCTTCTGCGCTTTTCCCTTTCTTTTTCCCATTTCGCCCTTTCGTGTGAGGAATAGGTTTCCCTTATATTTCTGCGATGGAAATAATCCGCATGACGCTTCTCTGAATAAACATAGCATTTTTTCGCCATAACCTGGGCGAAATGATAACCTGCTTTAATGTCAGCGAAAACAATCTCGGAAAGTACTTTATCATGATGAGATATTTTTACAAACGCATATACATTTTCATTTATTTCCGGATTTATTAAGTATCGTCTGTCCGGCTTTCCGGTTTTTGTCACATGAAGAAATGAGCTGCCTACGGTTAAAACATTTTTCACAGCAAAATACTTTTCAGGAACAACAGTTTCATAATACCCGATCCGAATGCCTTGATAACTGTACATCCGGGTCCTGTGATGCGTTTCATGAATAATGAAATCCGGAAAAAAATAAACAGAGTCATTATCGTCATGAACTGAAACAGGCGGATTATTATGTGATAGTACAAAATCATGCTTCTTATTCGTAAAAAATGCAGGATTCCTGTCCGGGAGGTCTGATGACAATTTTTCAATCGGTAATATCTTACTCAGCCAGACAGAATTTCCAGTAAAATCAGATGCAGATACAGCGGATGATGCTGCTTCACGGTCATAATCAAGATATATGCGGTAATTATTTTTTCGGATTTTACCTGCAGCTGCAGACAGAAACAACAGCAGGATAAACGGTATTATCTCAAACAGCAGAGAGACATGACGCAGGAGAAACAAAACCATGAGTCCTGAAACCGTAAAAACCGCGGCAGGAATATAGAATGATAAATTTCTTTTCCGCATGCACGCGGATTTCACATGAGCAAATCCGCATGAAACCGGAAATGAATGGTTGTTATCGGCTGAATAACCCATGATTTTTTTATATGTGAAGGTGCCGTCATGAAATTTTTTTATAATAAATTCCGAACAGGGAAATGCAGTTTTATTTATACTTTCCGCAAGACGATTAAACATTACCGGAACCGACCTTCCTGATATATGATAACTGAAAAATTTTTCATGTGAATCGCAGTCAGATGAATCCTATTTCACCGCGCATAATATTTCTTTTTTCAGCAGCACTCCTGTGCGCAGCTTCAATGACTGCAATTACGTTCCTTGCCTGCTGCGGAGTTACAGCAGGATTTTTACCGCTGCGGACGGCATCTGCGAGATCATCATAAAAAAGCTGATAATTGCCGGGAACTGTTTTAATCCGGCGTTTTTCATCAATCCCGTTTATTTCAACTGTAAGAATTCCATTCCCGGAATCATCCTCCACGGCCCAGCCGGCATGTAACGGCCGCACTCCGGTTTTGAGAAGTTCCTCCTGAATATCAAAGCCGTATTTAACATAGGATCCGTTTTCTCCATGGACCGCAAATCTCGGATTCCCGTCTTTAATCATGGTTCCCGACCTGAGCAAAACACGCATTTCCTCATACTGCATGAAAATCGTAAAACCGTCATCAAACTCGGACCCTTTGTGATCATAATTCAGACCCGCCCATACCGAATCAGGAAAACCGAAAAGAAGAAGTGCCTGATCAATCAGATGAGGACCAAGATCAAATAAAATTCCCGCTCCCGGCTGCTTCACCGCTTTCCATCCCCTGAACGGAGTTCCTTTTCTATATCTGCTTATGGCTGAATCAAATTCAACTATTCTTCCGAGAGAACCGTCTTCAATTACTTTACACACAGTCATGAAATCACCGTCATACCTGCGGTTATGGTATACCGTCAGAATCTTTCCGGTTTTGGATGCAATGCTTATGAGTTCATCTGCTTCCGAAACTGTACAGGTAAAAGGTTTTTCCACAACAACATGCTTACCCTTTTCCAGAGCCTTTTTTACATACGGAAAATGCGTTTCATTCGGAGTGGAGATAACTATAAGTTCCAGTTCGTCAATAGAAACAAGTTCATCAAAGCTTCTTACAATTTGCGCTTCAGGAAAATCAGATTTGGATTCTTCTTTAGTTCTTTCAAATACTGCAGCCGTATAAAATGAAGAATTGGAAGCAAGAAAAGGTGCATGAAAATATCTGCCCGATAAACCGTAACCGGCAAGACCTGTAACTATTTTCTTTTCCACCACTTCGCCCCTTTAACGGATTTGAGATTCTGCAAAAAATGCAGGACTGTAATAAAGAAAACAGTTCAGCCTGATTATATCAACCATTTTTTGAAATAAAAAAGACACTCTGATGATGCATGCCCGGATAAGTCAGGCATGCAAAACATGACTTCTTTATTTCAAATCCATGCGGATTTTTTCCACAGCCTTCACCATATTTTCAAGTGCGGGCTTTACTTCATCCCATTTTCTGGTTTTGAGACCGCAGTCGGGATTAACCCAGAGCTGCCCGGCAGGAAGAACTTCCATGCGCAGCCTGATCTGTTTTTCAATTTCCTCTACATCGGGAATACGGGCGGAATGGATGTCATAGACGCCCGGTCCTACATCTTTTTTATATCCGTAGTCACGGAAAACTTTCAGAAGTTTATTCCCGCTTCTTGCCGTTTCAATCGTAATCACATCAGCGTCCATTGAATCGATGACGGGCATGATGTCATTAAAGTTGCTGTAGCACATATGAGTATGTATCTGTGTATCCTTTTCCGCTCTGCTGCATGCAAGTTTAAAATCGCTGACAGCCATTTCCTCATAAGCCGGGATATTTTCCCTGCGGAGAGGATAACCTTCCTTAAATGCGGCCTCATCAACCTGGATGATCGAAATGCCTGCTTTCTGGAGATCATCAATTTCATCACGCAGCGCAAGCGCTATCTGTTTTGAAACTTCCGCACGTGTTTTATCATCCCTGACAAATGACCAGTTCAGAATTGTCACCGGTCCCGTAAGCATACCCTTGACAATCTTTTTGGTTTTACCCTGTGCATACGAAATCCATTTCACAGTCATAGGTTCAGGCCGGCTGACATCACCGTAAATGACAGGCGGTTTTACACAGCGGCTTCCGTAACTCTGAACCCAGCCGTTTTTCGTAAAATGAAAACCTTTAAGCATCTCTCCGAAATATTCAACCATGTCCGTCCGTTCCGGTTCACCATGAACAAACACGTCAAGGCCCGCCTCTTCCTGGAAAGCTATGCAGTCATCTATGTAATTTTTTACAGCAGATTCATATTCCGCGGAGGAAATGTTTTTCATTCTGAAATCTCGCCGTGTTTTCCGTAGTTCCGGTGTCTGGGGAAAACTTCCTATCGTCGTCAGGGGAAGAACAGGAAGATTGAATTTTTTTCTCTGAATGGTCTGTCTTTCAGTGAAGCCGCCCTCCCGTTCAGACTTAACTGCTTCATTAATACCTTCCTGCACACTTGCGTCTGTTCTGAATTCGGATGATTTCATCAGTTCATTAATCATTGCGTTTTCTACAAGATTGCGGCTGTCGCTTTCATTAACTTCCGGCGAATGAAAGACCCTGCCCAGCAGTGATACTTCCGCCGTTTTCTCAACAGCAAAACTGAACCAGTCTTTGATTCTGCTATCCGGTTCATTAACTGATGAAAAAGGCACATGCAGCAGAGAACAGCATGTTGATACTAAAATCCTGTCCATACCGGTATGAGCGGCAATTTCCTTAAGCAGTCTGATGCTTTTATTGAAATCATTTATCCAGATGTTTCTTCCGTCAACGACTCCTGCGATTATTATTTTGTTCTGTGCATATTTAAGCGCGTCAATATTTTTTTTACCGTGAACAAAATCAAGTCCGAGTCCCCACAGCGGCACATCTGCCAGGGCTTTCACAGCCTCACATGAATGTTCGAAATAAGTGGTAAATATGATCCTTATATTATCACTGACTGCAGAAAATTTCAGATAAACTTCCCTGAGACGTTCAAAATATTCCTCAGGAAGATCCCTGACAAAAACAGGCTCGTCAAACTGAATAAATACTGTTTCATCAAGCGCGGAAAGTTCGCGCAGAATACTGCAATAGACTTCAGTTACCTTATCAATATATTTCAGAGGGTCACTGCCGTCATCAGTTTTTGAAAGTGCAAGAAAAGTTATTGGACCGATTATGTTAATTTTAGGATGAATGCCGACACTCAGCGCCTCTCTGTATTCAGATACTATTTTCGACGCATCAGCCTTAAACTCAATCGAATCATCAAGCTCGGGAACAATGTAGTGATAGTTAGTATTAAACCATTTTGTCATTTCCATTGCCGCTGAGTTTGCATCTCCATGCGCCATTGAAAAATACATGTCAGTTTTATTCTTTGAATCTCTGAACCGCTCGGGAACAGCATTTATCATGACGGCTGTATCAAGCATGCTGTCATAAAAAGAAAAATCATTGCAGCTTATGAGTGAGATTCCGTTATCTTTCT
Organism: Spirochaetota bacterium; assembly: GCA_016928815.1. Taxonomy (GTDB): domain Bacteria; phylum Spirochaetota; class UBA4802; order UBA4802; family JAFGJZ01; genus JAFGJZ01. The sequence continues at coordinate 12,388 of JAFGJZ010000049.1, read as the reverse complement.
GAATCATCCAGTGTTTTTTTCTGAGTTCAGATGAAATTTTCTGAAGTTCATCAATTCCGGTTTTTCCTGACCAGTAGTCTTCGAGCGCTTTTTTCAGCTCACGGTTTTCTCCCATTCTCGGGAAACCGGTTATTAAGGTTTTTTCTTTCATTTTTTCTCCTTTTTGTTTTCGCGACAAAATTTCAAGGATAATATCATGGCATTCGGACTTAGAGAAATGTTATGTTCTCAATACCGCAGCGCGACTGTGTCCGATTCTCACGGAACTTCCCCATTTTGATATAATCGCATTTAATCAGATTTCTGATTAGAATAACTTCTTCACACCTCCAGTCTACAGCATATTTTGGAAAATTTCATTATTATTTTCCGAATCAGTACAATAATATTCCTGATGTATATCAGTCAATCAATTATCAACTATTCACGAAAGAATGTTGTCTTCAAAAATTACCATAATGCCTTTTTTCACGAGTCTCCCGACAATAACCGAATCATGCAGGGGATTTCCCAGAAGATTCACATATTCAAGATGTTCGAGGGCATCAAGAGCGTCAATTTCACTTATGCTATTGAAACTTATGTCCAGTACTCTGAGATTTTCCAGACCTTTAACTGCATCAATGTTTTCTATTCTGTTATTTGACAGAAACAATGATTTCAGATTATACAGCGATGATATTCTCCCGATTTTTTCAATGCAGTTATCAGAAAGATTCATTTCCTCAACATAAATGCATCCTTCAATTCCCTTCAGATCACTGATTTCATAATCCGAAAGATCCAGCTCACCATCCAGAGTACGGAGATCCGATTCATCCAGAGTATTCCCTGTACCACCGAAATAAAATTTATTCAATGCTTCAAGAAATCCGTAAGAATCCTCCTCAATTTCAAGATCCGATTCAATTGAATCAGCATCATAAAAGTCATGCATTTCACGGTATCCGAAATCAGTTTTATCAAACCCGTATTTTTCAGTGTACCTGTAAGTATCATCTCCGGTACCGGATAATTCAGATTTAATAAAAAAGGAATTATGAAACTTCAATAATCTTTCCGAATCTCCTGAAGCATAAATTTCAGCCGCCTGCTTCCGGATAAATGAATGCCTGTCCGGATGATACTTCCTGATGAGAACCGAAAACAGCTTGCTTCCTTTAATTTCAGGCCCGATATCAAGCGCACCTGCATACTTTCTGAGTACACTAAAATCCCGGTTTCTGTAACCTGATATAATTTTCACCGTAATCTGTTTTAAATGTTCGGAAGTTAATTTTTCCTGAATTTCCCTGAATGTTTCTTTAATATCCGTAATTTCATCCCCCTGTTTTACTGAAATCTCTCACAATTCCTTCTACCGCCTGCTCCGCTTCGAGCAGCCATTTTTCCCTCAAAGCCTGGTCACTATCGGAAACAATCCTGAACATTTTCCTGTAATAACCGCCAATTCCGCAGAAAGCGAAAATGCACTGCTTCCAGATACTTTCAAGCGGATCTCCGAAGAAATCAGTTTCTCTTTCTTCGGCTGTATTCGAAGTATTGAATACTATTCCGTATTTACCGCACAATTTAGGTTCAGGAACACCACCGGCTCCCTCTTTTTCAGAAAAATCATAAGCATGAGGCGGTCTGAAAATGCGGTCAATATAGCCTTTCAGTATTGCGGGAGGCTGACCCCACCAGTTCGGATGAATAAAAACAAGCAGGTCCGACTCCATCATCTCTGCTGTATACTGATTCACAAGCGGGTCATTGGAACTGTCTGTACCGAGTTCATTTACCGAAAGAACAGGATTGAAATTCTCCAGATAAAGATCATGTTTGAAGACTTCAACGTTAAGTTCATCCAGAGTACGGCATACTGTTCTGAATATTGCATGATTGAAACTTTCAGAATAAGGATGAGAGAGAATAACACTAGCTTTCATTTTTTCTCCTGTTCCGGACAAATGTAATATCCGGAGTTACCAGTAAATTTATCAGTAAGCATAAAAAATACGGCCGCAGGATCCGTATGATCCGTAATTTTTATCTTAATTTTTTTCAAATTAATTGTGGAATTAAAAAAATTTTATTTAACCGATGCAGTTTCATTTACCTTTATCTTTCCGGTCCTGACAGGTTTATTATAATCAAGGTAAGTAACCCTGTTTCTACCGGCAGCTTTGGATTTATATAACGCCGCATCTGCAGCTTTCATCAGCCGCTGTCTCGACTTTCTTCTGTCGGGAATACATGAGGACACTCCGATGCTTATGGTTACGATTTTATATTTCACGGATTTCATATGTTCAATACATAAATCCTCAATATCACGCCTGATTCTTTCTGCAACTATTTCCGCGCCGGACCTTCCGGTTTTTTCAAGAATAACAGCAAATTCCTCTCCGCCGATTCTGGCGGCAAAATCACCGGGACGCTCCATGTTTCTTTTAAAAATCAGTGCAATCTGCCTGAGAAGAAAATCACCTTCCGGATGACCGTAGGTATCATTGAATTTTTTGAAATAATCCAGATCACATATTAAAAGTGACAGTTCGGAAGATGATCTGAGAGCTCTGTTCCATTCAAGCAGAAAAATTTCATTGAATCTCCGTCGGTTGCAAAGGCAGGTAAGTTTATCAGTGGTTGCCTGCCTGTTCAGAATTTTATTCAATTTTTCCAGTTTCCCGGCATTCCTTTCAAGCTGTTCGTTTTTTTCAATCAGTTCCATCTGCACCTTTTTGCGGATATACTCAAAACAGTAGGCTATAACGGATACTACAAAAAAGGAAGTAACATATCTGAAAGCAGTTTTTACGGTATATACCGTATTCATTTCATAGAAATTCGACAGAACAACGATACTCATGACAAGACTGAAAAATATGCAGAGCATTACCGTTCCGCAGTAAGTTCCGAAAATAAAATAGGCTATAAGGGGAAACACAAAAGTCCACATCAATGCTGTTTCACGATACCAGCCGGCATAGACATAAAATACAAGAACCAGGCCGATTATAATTGCAGTCATGAACCCGCTGGCTGTGTAGTTTTTTGTTTTCCTCAGACAAAAAAGAACAACTGCCATAAAGATGAAAATAACAGAATCGATAGCGGATATGAGATACTTTCCCGAAAAAAAGGCAATGACTGCGTAAAGGGAAAAGCAGATTATGCCGATTGAGCACATCAGGTTTACCATAATTATACGGCGGAGTATTTCCGTTGGATAATCCTTCAGCATTCCGCTTGTAATGAAGTCAATGATTACTCTTTTGATTTTTCTCTTCAATTTAAGAAAACACCTTTTTTATAACAGTACATTAACCTGAATAAATATTATTAATCAACAACAAATTTCAGCCATCAATTTTTATTATCAAAAACCGGTTCAAATATGAGAGCTCCAAGACCCGGAAGCGTTAGTTCCAGTGAATATTCCATTCCGTTAGAAGGAACTTTAGAATTTATGAACCCGCCTTTATTTCCTTCACCGCTTCCTCCGAAGATATCGGAATCGGAATTGAGAATTTCCTTCCAGAAACAGTCATGCGGCACACCTACCCTGTAGCCGCGTCTTGTCACGGGAGTAAAATTAAGCACAACAAGAAGCGTATCACTGATTTCCTTTCCGTGTCTGATGTAAGCTATGACAGAGCAATCATTGTCATTATTAATAACCCATCTGAATCCCGCCGGATCATAATCCATTGCATAAAGGGCGGGCCTGCTCCTGTATAACATGTTCAGCGTTCTGAAAAAAAAGTGAAGCTGCGCATGCTCTTTTTCACGAAGAAGATTCCAGTCGATCTGGGAATCATGGTTCCATTCACTCTGCTGTGCAATTTCACCTCCCATGAAGATGAGTTTTTTGCCGGGATGAGTAAACATGTGCGCAAGAGCGGTCTTCAATCCGGAAAATTTCATTTTTCTGTCTCCGGGCATTCTTCCGGACAGTGAATTTTTACAGTGAACTACCTCATCATGAGATAGCGGGAGAATATAATTTTCACTGTATGCATATTCCATTGAAAAGGTCAGTTTATCATGATTATATTTACGGTGCAGCGGATCAGTGGAAACATATTCCAGAAAGTCGTTCATCCAGCCCATATTCCATTTAAAGCCGAAACCAAGCCCGTTGTTTTCAACCGGAGCAGTCACTCCCGGCCATGCAGTAGATTCCTCAGCAGCGAAAATTATTCCTTCATGCCTGCTGAAAATCTCCTTTGCCAGTGTCTGAAAAAAACTTACGGCTTCCAGGTTTCCGTTTCCGCCGTAAATATTCCGTATATAGTCCTGCCGCCCGTAATCGAGATAGAGCATTGATGCGACAGCATCGACGCGAAGACCGTCAGCATGAAATTCCTCAATCCAGTAAAGTGCATTTGCTATAAGAAAATTCCTGACTTCATTCTTCGAATAATCAAAAACGTGAGTGCTCCATTCTCCGTGAAATCCGATACGCGGATCCGCATATTCATAGAGCGGAGTACCGTCAAAATGCAAAAGTCCTGATTCATCTGACGGAAAATGAGCAGGCACCCAGTCCAGAATTACGCCGAGACCTTTACCGTGACAGACATCAATGAAATATCTGAAATCATCCGGATTCCCGAAGCGGGAGGTCGGCGCAAAGTATCCGGTAATCTGATAGCCCCAGCTTCCGTCATACGGATGTTCCATAACAGGCATGAGTTCAATATGAGTGAATCCGCATTCAACGGCATAGTCGGGAAGAACATCTGCAAGTTCCCGGTACGACAGGAAAGACCCGTCAGGTTTTCTCCGCCAGCTGCCGGCATGCACTTCATAAATGGAAACCGGCTCTTCATAAACTTTTCTTTCCATTCGTTTTTTCATAAATTCCGAATCGTTCCATACATAATCTGAATTGAAAATTACCGACGCGGTTGCTGGCCTGAGTTCATTATAGGACGAAAACGGATCGGATTTATAGAGAAGAGTTCCTTCCGATGTTCTGATAAAATATTTATACAGACTGCCTTCTTTGATGCCGGGAATGAAAAGCTCCCATACACCGCACTCGCTCCGCAGAATCATTACATTCGCCGATTCATCCCAGCTGTTGAACGTTCCGGCAACAGAAACTGAGGCGGCATGCGGAGCCCATACCGCAAAATGCACACCACTGATTCCCCTGTTTTCACATGCATGGCTGCCGAGTTTTCTGTAAATTTCATAATGAGTTCCCTGATTAAACAGGTGGATGTCATACCCGGTAAGAATATAATCGAATTCATTCATAATTAATTTCAATCCAGAGTCAGACTGCTGTCGCCTGTAACCGGAATTTTTTCTCCAAGATATTTCGGTCTTACGTTAAAGACAACTTCATAAAAAGCTTTCATGTTTGCGGGAATTTCACGCAGTTTATAATAACGTATACGCACATAATGTCTTTTATCAGCTGCATAGCCCGTGGCATCAAGACCTTTCATCCTCGCGATAAATAATGCGCGGTAGAGATGATATTTCTGAGTAACTATGACTGCGTCAGTGACGCAGAAAACCTTATCAGCACGTGTCATTGTGGAATATGTATCGAAGCCGGCGTGATCCAGAAATATGTCCTTACCGGCAACACCGTTTTTAAGAAGAAATTTCCGGATTGTATTTACTTCATCATATTTCTTCGTTCCATGATCACCGCTGACAAGAATACGTTTGACTTTACCGGATTTGTACAACTCAACTGCAGACATTGCGCGGTCGTAGGTTATGTGAGACAGATTTCCCGACCGCATTACAAGCGCTCCAGGTACAATTGCGGTATAAGCCTGCGGCACATTCTCCGGATCACTTGTAATATATGCAGATGAATAGAAGTAAATGAAAATATTAACCGCAGCGATAAATGCTGCACCCGATAAAAAAATTATCATTCCGGTTTTTACTGCTCTGTAAAAAAATGTTATAAACATCTGAATCATTTTTTTATCCATTCTTTCCAGACATCCTCGCAGTAACCGGCGGTTGCCCTGTCGCCCATCCGCACAACAGGCATTTTAAAAAGAAGAGGATTTTCAAGAAGAACTTCCTCCACATCATGTTTTATATATCTGTAATTGCGCTTTTCATATTCGCTGCATTCAGTATCAATGAGTTCATTCAGCGGAACACTCCGTCTGATGCTGTTTAGTTCACCTTTTGAAACTGCTTTCTGTGAAAGATCAATCTCCTGAATCTGAATGCGGCGCTCTTTAAAAAACCTGACCGCTTTCTGCGTAGCTTTTGATTTTTTTGTTCCGAATACCTGAATGATCATATTAACCTTTTATTATTGATTTTTTCCCATCAGTATTTTATTATAACATGGAATTTTACAAGGAAAAAACATGAATCTTCTCATTATTAACCCGGATGATATCGAAGCGGGGAAAGCGGTCATAAGGGATAAAAAAAGAATCAGCCATATCACAGATGTTTTAAAGAAGACATCTCCCGGTGATTCAATCAAAGCGGGCATATTGAATGCCGAATGCGGTACGGCTGAAATAATATCAATCGCAAATGATGAAATGACAGTTTTATTCAAGCCGGATAGCGAGCCCCCAACACCGCTTCCGCTTAAACTGGTAATCGCAGTTCCCCGTCCGAAAGTGTTCAGAAGAATACTTCAGCAGGGAACAGCTCTCGGGATCAAGGAATTTCATTTCATGAGAACATGGAAAACGGATAAAAGTTATCTTCTCTCACCCGAACTTTCAGAGAAAAAAATTTACCGGGATCTCATCATCGGACTGGAGCAGGCAAAGGACACAATACTGCCGGATGTTTTCATCCATCCGTTGTTCAAGCCTTTCGCTGAAGATGAACTTCCGGAAATATCAGACAACACTGTAAAAATCACAGCACATCCCGGCGGTGAGGAATTTTCTTCTGACAGCACTGAATCGGCATACACTTTAGCAATTGGGCCTGAAGGCGGATTCACTCCTTACGAAATTGAACTGCTTGAAAAAACAGGATTCAGCACTGTGCATTTAGGCAGCAGAATTCTGCGGGTTGAAACAGCGCTCCCCTACATCGCCGGAAGACTGTTCCGTTAAAACTCGGCGCCCGGACGCCATGCTGATGCTTTCAAAAGGTTTTAATAAAATCCCCTGCAAAAATAATGAATTATTACTTTATCAAATATTAATTGACTGATTGATATCATTATATTATAAATGTCCGCATTAAATCATTAAAATAAAAATTATTATACAATCAAACCGCAATAGTAAAATTCTTCATTCCGGAATATACTATTTCAACGGATTGAAGGAGGATAAAATGTTTTCAGATTACAAAAATATTTTCACAGCTTTATTTTCAGCAGTTCTTTTTTCACAGCTTGCTGCATGCGGCGGTAATGCATATATAAAAGAAACACTGAATAACACAGCTGATGAAGTATCGGTTGGCGGCGAGTTCCTGCTTCACGACAACCCGCAGTCCGGTGATTATGCTGTTTATAAAGTAATGACAACCATTACAACAGGTTCAACTCAACCGCGGATTTTCAAAATGGAATCAAATGACAGATATGAAGTTGTTTCAGTGAAACAGAATCAGATTACAGTTAAAATTTCCAAAACAGCAGTAAAAGTCGACACTTATTCACGGGGTTCGCTGGATAATTATTCTGAAGAAAGAGAAATGTATTCAAAAACGGGAGTGAATGAAGAGTTATACTATCTTTCATCCGACCGGCAGATTCAGAAAGTTGTATTCATTAATAAAACTCATGGAGTCAAAAAGGAATACAAAAAGTCAGAACCAGGGAAAGAAGGATTTCTCAAATACAGTGCTCCGGAAAAAGGAGAAAATATAACTACACCAGTTGGATCATTTTCCACTGAAAAACTTACATGTGAATACCCCATACTAATGATGAAAAAATTTGATGATAATAAAATCAAAGGCTACTGGGTTAAAAAAGGACAGGCGGAAATTACAGCCTACATTTCACCGGATGTTAAATTCAGAAAAGTCAGATCTGTACTGAAATCATCACATGACCGGCTTATTGATGTTATGCTGGCAGACGGCAGCGGAAAATGGATTCCGCGGAAGACCACTTCTTCAAACACAACTGAAATAACCATGGAACTGATTGACCAGGGCTCAAAATAAAAAGTATCCGGGAACATGAAATCTCATGTTCCCGGATACAAATAAATCATATTGTATTTTATTCAAATTGATGCTTCAAGTACATTGTCCAACTCTTTTAATTCATCATCAATCCACTGACCATACTCTTTTAAATCTATTTCAGTCCAAGCAGCACCTTTCTGAGTAAGTCTGTTTTCAGCATCATAAGTGTGTGAAATTACACCAATGCTGTTTTTAATATATTTAATGTTTGAATTTGCATCGTAATAGTATTTTTCCTTGAATTACGATTTTGAACCGGCATGAAGATTAGGATTACCATTACCGTAAATGTAAATTGCAAAATGACATACGCATAAAAAATCTACACGTATGCCATTTCTGTTTAATATATCTGATGTGCAGGTATTTCCAGTCCTTTAGCCAGAAGTTTACCCATGAAAGATTTCATTTTTTCAAGATCTCCATGCGGTATAATCGCTTTTGCCGGACAGAGAGTAATACAGTTGGTACAGTGAATACATTCGTTTTTATCTGATGCAGTGATAGCTCCGTTCTGCATTTTAAGATGTAATACAGGACAATTATTAACACAACTCAAACACTGAGTGCATTTTTGCTGATCGATATACATGTTCGGGTATTTTGATTTATGCCATTTTTTTTCATCAAATATAAAGTTATCTATTAAATATTCTTTTCTGCTTCTATATACTAGTGCCCGGCTTTTATCCTGAGAATTATACGAAACTGATTCAAGTTCAGATACAAGTGCATTAATCTGATTTTCTATTTCTTTAAATGATTCTATGGCATTGATATCCTTATTAATGAAATTTTGAAGTGCATGGTGTTTAAGACTGAATTTAGCTGCTCCGATAACAGTACGTTTTCTTCCGGTAAGAATTTTACCGGCTTCTTCGAGAGCGATTCCTGAGTTAATTCCACCATAAGTAATAAATGGAAGAACCAACTTACCCCATTTCCCATCCGGGAGCGGAAGATTTTCCAGCAGTTCCTTCATATGATACTGCATATGATGCGCATATACCGGAGCACCTGCTATAAGCAGATCATGTTGAGGAATTATACTTTCAAGGTACTCCGGTTTGTTACTTCTTTCAAAATATGAAGTGTCCCTGGTTAGATCTATCAGTGAAACGTTGTTTTTTTTCAGCGTCAAAGTCCTGTTAAATGTTTCTGCGATTTTTTTTGTATTTCCTGTAGGACTGAATACAATTATAGTTATTTTCATTTTTTCTCCTTTAATTTAATCTATAAAGGAACATCTGTTCTTTTATAGATTATAAAAAATCAAACTTTTTCAAATATGTAAACTGAGTTTTCTGTTTGTACTAATTTAAAAATATTATTCTTTTCAATAGAAGCAATGTTTAGTTTAAACGGACCGCACCAGAAAGCTATTTTTCCCTTGTTTTTTAAAATTCTATGCATTTCATTTAATAATTGCTCTGTAGAAATAAAAGGAGTCGGCAATACTCCGTAAATCAGTGCCATATCAAAACAGGAATCCGGTAGTTTTGTATCTTCAGCATTAGCTGTAAGTGCTGTTGTATTTACTAATGCATTCTCATAAATTTTTTGTGTAGTTGATGCAATAGCTTCCGGATGTATATCAATAGAAATTATAGAGCCGTCCGGACCGACCTGCTTTGATATTTCCTTTGTAAAATATCCGGAACCACACCCAATCTCAATTACTGAAGAACCGGGTTTAATACCTGAATGTTCAACAATAGCCACCGGGGAATTTATAATGTTCCTGCCCGGGTGATCTAGAATTTTTAAAAATTTCCTGAAGACCGGTGCATTGATTTTATCGATCTTAAGCTGCAACTTTTTCATTTTGAGACCTCCAACTAAAATTTATTATTAAAGAACACGTGTTCCTTATAAACGCAAAAATAATTCAGTTAATAAAACCGCTTATCCCGCTTACATGGTATTGCAATACAAGAGTAAGATTCTGCTCAATTGATTCATTTGTTTTACTGATTTTCGCTACATGTATGAAACAGTTAAAGAGATTATTTATGATTATTAAAAGAATTTCCGGATTAAACGGCTGGTTGATTTCATTCTTAATATGATCGGCAAGAAAACGAACCTGATTTTCTTTATATGTTTTAAACTTTGTCCCTTCACTTTTATCAAATAAAATTATAAAAAGCTTCCGCTCTTCTCTAATTACTACTGTAAAGATTTTAACAAGCGTTTTTATATTTTCATGAATAGACTTTTTATCATCATTATGGTCAAAGAATGCTTTTAAATTTTTATCGAATTTCAACTGAAAAGGCGTAACTATCCGGTTAAACAGTGCTTCTTTATTCTTAAAATAAAGGTAGAGGTTACTCACATGTATTCCGGCAGCATCAGCAATACTCCGCATAGTTGCATTATTAAAACCTTCAGCAAAGAATTGGTTTTGAGCCGCAATGAGTATGGCTGATTCTATTTCAGATTTAAGTTTCTGCACAATAAAGAACAATTGTTCTTTATTGTGCATTTTGTCAAACGTTTTTTTCAAATTAATTTCAATTATTAAATTACATATTTATTTCATCATAATTTCGGTGGAATTTACGATGTTTCTAAATGTAAAGGCGGTGCTACGACCTGGGAAACAGAGAAAGCTATTTCAGACCACTTCCCTGTCTGGTACGAGTTCTATGTCGGCAGGGATGAAGATTGAAGGTTGCAATCTTTGAAACAATTAAAGTAGAGCTCTTCCTGGTTTAATCCATCCAATAAATTCACCGCATTTATTACATTTATAATTTTGTGAATTCATAATTAATATTCATAAAAATCAGTGCTTCAATTATATTTTGTTTTATTTCTTTTATTTTATCTTCTAAGATTCGTTCCCTGTTGAAAGGAGATTCCCATGTTTTATTAAAATTACTATTCACCAGTAATGAATAATTATCTTCTTTATCAAAAGTACCTTCTACAAAAACTTTTAAAACATGATCATTTTCAATATAAAAAGAATAAAAGCGATGCTGACGCTTCCAGATATAACCTTTATCTGATTTTACGCTTTTTTTATCTAACCATTCAAACATAATCAATAACTAAAATCCCTTTTATTGCCTATTGAAACTACCGCACCATTTTTAAATTTAAAATCCTCCAAAATCCAATCACTGTTTGTTTCGCCTTCCGGATGAATTGCTTTTGTGAAAATAAGTTCACTTTTCTCATTCCAGTGTGGGAAAATTGGTTCAGCAAAAGAGGTACATGAATATATTTTCTTACCAGTGTTAAATTCATGTATTGACAGACTTCTAACAATATCGGAACCTGAATCAATCAGGAAATAATTTAAATCCGGAGAAATTTCCAGTCCGGAAATTTCTTCTTTAAATGTATTGATTATTTTTTTTGTTTTGAAATTATAAATTACTATATTTGTAGGATTTTCCGCTCCATCGGCATATATGGTTTGAGTCCATACTGCAATATTGTTTGCTTCATTCAAAGTAAAATCAGATGAAACATAAAATGAATTTATCCACCCGGTCTGATTGTTATAGACAGCTTTCACCCAGTATTTTTTAGGGTCACCGAGGAATCCTTTTGGAAATGTTTCCAGATATTCAAGTTTATCACCAATATTCAGTTGAGTAATGACATTCTCTTTTTTTTCTTCGGGATCTTTTCTGAAATTTACCTTATTACCGATACAATATGTATATTGCTTCTCTTTTACTTCCTCGGAGATTTTAGAGGAACAGGATATTAAAGACAAGAACAGAATAATTAGTAATAATTTTTTAGAATGCATAAATTAATCCTTTTTTAAAATTTTAATGTACAGCAAAAGTTAAAAGAAATCAGACAATAAAATATATTGATAATAATTACAACCAATTATACATGGTTAAAAAATGAAAAGCACATGATTTTTCATCCTCTACTAGAAATTCACTTAATTCTTTTAATAACTCCCGCAATTTCAAACCTTCATTCAAGGTAAATTTCTTATGCAGTTTGATAACACTTTCTATGTATTCATTATTTTTAAGCTTTGATTTATATTTCGGATGTATGAAGTCATTCCTGCAATTATATTTTTGCTGTACTTTATTAATTATAGATTGGGATTTATCATAAATTGTACCGGAACAAACAGTTTTTAAAAGAATAATTTTTTTAGAAACCGGGTTTCCCTATATGCCAGCATAGTTGTCGCCTAGAAAAATAAAAGGAGACAACTATTATGAAGTACAGCAGCCGAATTAAGTCAAGT
>JAFGJZ010000048.1 GCA_016928815.1 Spirochaetota bacterium | reverse complement strand
TAATATGTATACTTTATTGAATTAAGGAGAAATCTTATGAAGAAACCGTCAAAAAAGGAAATTCTGAAAAAAATCAGAACCGGTGTCAGGCTGAATGTAAAACCGCCTAAAAAGGAAACACCTAAAAATATTTACTGCCGCAAAAGCAAATATAAAGGACAGGATACCTTTATATTTGCACGCTATTCTTATTTTTACCCTGCAGCCTGATTTCTTCAATATTATTTTCTAATAACTGCCAGTTTCAAACATGACATAATGCTGTCAAAGAATTCTACTATAATAAGAAATATCATAAATTATATTATGGAGAAGAAAATGAAGACAATTGAAAAAAACGTCTCTCTTGTAGCCTTTTGCGGACTTTTCTGCGGGTCCTGCCGGGCATATCTAAAAGGCAGGTGCAAGGGATGTTCCGAAAATACAAAGGCATCATGGTGCAACATAAGGAAATGCTGCATTGAAAACTGCATAAAAAGCTGTGCTGAGTGCACCAAAAACGGTATTGAAAATTGCAAGGATTTTAGAAATCCGATTGCCAAAATAATTGAATTTTTTACCGGGACTTCACGTGCAAAATGTATCGATTTAATTAAAAAAATGGATTATGAAGAATTCGGTGAATATATGAATAAAAACAAACTTGTGTCTGTTAAAAAATAAAAAATTCATCAGAAATTACTGAATAAACGGTTTCGATTTTTGCAAGGATACGATCTGCATATTTCATTTTTTCATATCAGTATCATGCTGCCGTAATTTTATTTGTTTCAAGATTAAATATTCTGTGCTATAGTTAATAATAATTAAATTTAGCGGGGGATGATCTGATATGAAAAAATTACTGTTTCTTTTAATGCTGACTGCTGCTGCCGGACAAGCTGATACTGGAAAGAAAATCATTCCGGTTGCTGACTTTGATTTGAACCGTTATCTGGGAAAATGGTATGAGATTGCAAGGTTTGATCATGTTTTTGAGAAAGGTCTTACTAAAGTAACAGCTGAATATTCATTAATGAAAAACGATAAAATAAGCGTATTCAATAAAGGTTATGCTGAAAGTTCAAAAAAATGGAAATCCGTAAAAGGCAAGGCTGTTTTCGCCGGAGATAGAAATGAAGGTCATCTCAGGGTTTCATTTTTCGGCCCGTTTTATTCCGACTATATTATATTTGCACTGGATCAGAAGAATTATCAGTATGCACTTGTCGGAGGTTCCAATAAAAAATATTTATGGATTTTATCGCGAACTCCTGTTCTTGATGATGATATCCTGAAACAACTTCTAAAAACAGCCGAAGAAAACGGTTACGACACGGATAATCTTATATTTGTAAAAATGAATTGATTTTTATAAGAATCCGGATATAATATTTTCAGATATTTCTGTTTCGGAGGTATTTATGGCAGTAAAAAAAGAATCTCAAAAAAAAACCGGCACTGTAATTGCTTCACCTGCAAAAAAACCGCACTCACCTAAAAAAACTTTGAATGACTATAATGCTGAAATAATGGAACGTGCATTTGATCTGTACCTGCAGAGAATTAACAGCGGGAATTCCGGTGATGATGTAAATGACTGGCTTCTTGCGGAAAAAGAAGTTAAAAAAAATCACAGATTATAACGGCAGTTCTTCCGGGTTTATATACTGTTTTGATTTTTTTTGATATTTAATAATTTCTCCCTATTTTATTCATTTTATCAGTATCATTTATTGTCCTGATATAGTGATTGACATAATCTTTCAGAATTTTTTTTATAATCAAAGGCGGATTTATGAAAATTAATGGTATCTGGATTCCAGTTATTACCCCGTTTCTGAACGGCTCTGTTGATTACAGGTCGCTCGGCAGCCTTTTGAAATATTACATCGGGAAAAAAATTTCCGGTATAATTCCGCTTGGTACAACAGGTGAATGCCCTGTGATTGATGAGGATGAATTTCAGAAAATTATAGAATTTACTGTTGAAACGGTCGAAAATAAAGTTCCCGTATATGTCGGTCTGGGCAGCAATTATACGGCTAAAACTGTTAAACAGCTAAAATCTGTTTCGCATATTGATTTTCAGGGTATCCTTTCAGTATGTCCCTATTACAGCCGTCCAGGTCAGCAGGGAATATATGAGCATTTCCGTGCTGTTTCTGAATCAACGGACAGGAAGATTCTGATTTATAATATTCCGTACCGTACCGGATGTAATATTGAAAATGAAACACTATTCAGACTTGCAGAACTTGAAAATATTATAGGTGTTAAGGATTCATGCGGAGATATCAGGCAAAGTACAGAATTGATTTTTAATAAGCCTGAAGGATTCAGCGTGCTTACCGGTGAAGATGTGCAGTTTTACAATACTCTTGTTCTGGGGGGTGACGGAGGTATTCTTGCTTCTGCCCATATTGAAACTGATAAATTTATTGAAGTATTTGACCTTGTCATGAATAATGATCATCAGGGTGCATTGGAAATATGGAAGCAGCTTGCGGCAATTATTCCTGTACTTTTCAGTGAACCCAGTCCAGCACCTTTAAAATTCCTTCTGAAAAATAAAAACATGATTCAAAGTGATGAGTTGAGACTTCCAATGACAGGCATAAGTGAAAATCTTAAAGAGAAGCTGAAATCGGTGAATGTCTGAAACTGTCTTTTGAGCTGAATGTTTTCTGCCTATAGCAAATATATCATAGCCTGTCTGTAATATATTTTAAAATAATGGCTTTTGCGGCTTCTGAAATGTTCTGAAATTTGAAAGTGTAATAAAATATATTCTCCTGGCTGATGGTTCTGTCCGCAATTATAATTGCGTTTGAAATAATTTTAAAATCATTCAGCAGAAATTCAATTTCATAGCTAATATTAAAATTAAGTTTGTTTTTTGTTCTGATTACAAATTCATTTTCGTTCAGTTTAAAAATAGTTGTCTGAAATTTCCGGTTATTTTCATCAGTTTTCTCGGCTTTAAAAAAAATGTCACATGGTATTATCACGTCAACAAAAGGTGTTCTAACAGCATTTTTCCTGATGAGATCCTGAGGTTCGGGAATATACAGAAAATTTTCTTCAATTTTCTGAATAACTGTATTGAAAGAATATTCGGCATCCCCTGAGCGCCATAAGTGAACTTCAATTTCACTCTGAAGCGTTTCGGCCGTAATTTTCTGTTTGCCGTTGATAACATTGATTATTAAATTTGAATCAGAATCATGTGTCAGTTTACCGATGAAAATATCCTTCTGCTGTGTGATGAAATAAACAAGTTTATCATGCACGATGTCGCTGAATGCAATCAGTGGTTTTCTGATTTCTGCATGGTTGTATATCTTTTCATAGGTGATTACTATGTCACGGGAAATATCAAGCAGTGAATTGTGTTTTTCGTTGTCCCTGAGTTCTGTGGTATTTATGAAATTGAGAAAAGAGGCTATTGATTTTTCAAATTGTTCAGGCTTGTTGATTATTTCATATGGTTTGTTTACATTGACTATTTCTGTAATGCCTTTGAGAACTTTATATTGAAAATTCGTAAGTCCGAGCTGTTTGGCTTTAAAAAGCAGCAGCTGGGCTTCATGGGATTTTTTATTTTTAAGAGACTGGTTGTATTTAATTAAAATAAAAAGTGTCAGAATCAGGATTATTCCCAGAAAAATAAGTGAGTATTGAAAACCTGTCGGAGTGTGAAATATTACTCCCCATACTGTTTTAATTTCCATGGCAGCTCCTTTCCGGGAGCAACCCGCATGTGCCGTGTGAATAGAGCGCGCTTTTTAACCTGTTGTACAGGTGGGTTTCCGCACCGGCAATTCAGATTTCTCATAAAGAGCATATCCTACAGACCGGAATATAAGAATCCCAAGCAAAAATTAGGTTAAGGGGCATAAATTCATCACGTACACCGCAGGCTGCTCACAATAAAATTAATTATGCAGCCTGTGACAAGTAAAAATTTCCAAAAAAAAATAAAAAATCCTTTTAAAAATAATAGCATAACTGAATATAAATTACAAAAGAAAAATTATATTTAAAAGATGAAATATGTATAAAAAACTTGTGCTATTGATTTTGCTGCTGATATGCCGTAATGTTTCAGCGGAAAACAGAATAGATGCTGACAGAAACTGGAAACAGCTTAAAACCGCTCATTTTAACATTTTTTTCCCCGAAGGTTCGGAAAAAACAGCTTTGATAGCTTCAAAGATCGCAGAAGACGCATATGCTCATACTTCCGGTATTTTAAACCATAAAATGCAGACTGTGGTTCCTGTGATTGTTTTTCCTTCAGAAATTAAATTTCAGCAGAATAACATTCTGACGGAAAAAATACCGGAGGAAATCGGCGGGTTCACTGAGTTTTTCAAGGGACGAGTCGTTGTCCCGTACACAGGGGATATACCTGAATTCAGACATGTGCTTTCACATGAAATTGTACATGCTTTTCAGTATGATCTTCTTAAATCCATGGATAAATCGGTTTTCAGCTTCATAAACTTTCCATTATGGTATATAGAAGGTATGGCTGAATATATCTCTTCAGGATATGATGAAAGTGCCGACATGTTTATGCGTGATGCCGTAATAAATAATCTTTTCATAGATCTTAAGAATTTCAACAGAAACAGATATTATACCGGATATCAGGCGTATAAACAGGGCCAGTCATTTTTCTATTTCATGTCCCAGGTGTATGGTGAAAAATTAATATCAAAAATATTTACTGATGCCGTATCATTGTCGGGTTTTGAAAAATCTCTTGAATTGAATTTCGGTAAAAAAATTTTTGAGATTAACAAGGAATGGTTCAGGTTTTACAGCAGAAGATATGATGTTCTTATCAGGGACAGGGAATTTGATGATGAATCCGGAAAACTTCTAAGAAATCATGTAATCTCACGCGCTTTTTATAATTTTCATCCTTCTATTTCCCCGAATGGTAAAAAAATAGCTTTTATAACCACTGATAATTATGCTTTTAAACTGACTGTTGCGGATTACTCTGATGGTGAACTGAAAAACATGGAAGATATTGACGGCGGATGGTATGATACGGCGACACAGTATCTTAACGTAATGTCAAATAAAATTTCATGGACTGGAGATTCCCGGAAAATTATCTATTCGGTACAGAGCCGTGACAGAAAAATTGTGCGTATTTATGATACAGCATCAGATTCAAAAATAAATGTCGTATTGCCGTTTGAAGATGTCAGGAATCCGGCAGCTGATGCTGAAGGTACGTCATTACTTTTTGCTGCACAGCAGAATAATTCCACGGATATTTTCAGTATAAATACGGAAAAAAATGAAACAATTCAGATAACATCTGATTTTTTTACTGAAAAATGCCCTGTATTCTCCAAAGATAAAAAGATCATATATTTCGCTTCAAACAGTAACAGGAAAAATGATTTTCAGTCGGAAAAATACAACATATTCGCATATGATATATCTACCGGTAAAACTTCGAGAATTATTGAAATTAATTCGCTAATAGAAGGCATGTCCATTTCCGATGACGGGAAAACGATTCTTTTTTCCTCGGACAAAAATGGAATCAGCAACATATACTCATTTAATACTGAGACTTCAACTCTCAAAAAACACTCAAATGTCCTGAACGGTGTTTTTTCACCGGTAATGAAAGACGGAAAAATATACTGCAGTGCATACGGATTCCTCGGTTATGACATCATGGAACTTGATTATGGAAAGGAATTTGAAATTACAGATGAAATGACCGGCATAAGGTACATTCATGATTATCCTGAGCCTGATAATCATATTGGTGATGTGTTCACCGGCCCGGATAATTCTCTTTATAAAGATACTTTGTTTTTCATGCTCGGCGGGACGGTCGGTTACGGAGTCACCGGAGTTGCTTTCGGAAGGTTCAGTGATCTTTACGGTGACAGACTGCTTCAGTTTTCAGCGGAATATCTTTATTTTGACGAGTTTCAGAAGGATATAAATTTTAATGTAAGCTATCTTTTTCTGGAAAAAAGACCTGATTTTTATGCAGGCGTATTCAGACAGAAGAATCCTTTCGCTTTCTATTCAGTAGAAAGTTTTAACGACTTTTTTAATAATGCCTATAATAATACAGTTTCAAGTTACCGATACGGAGTGTATGCAGGTATAGAATATCCGTTTACCCGTTTTACTTCATTAGGGCTGGATTTTACTTCTTACAGGTATGAAAGAATTTATGATGATGATTCGGCAATTGAAGATATAAAAGCAAGTCTGAATCAGGTTTCATCAGTGTTTAAGTCCTCTAATCTTATATATGGCCTGTTCGGCCCGGTTGCCGGAGGAGCTTTTACCGTCAGGCTTTCCGAAACCGCAGATATTTACAATACGGATTATAATTTTCAGAATATTGACGTTTCTGCAGATAAATATTATAATCTTGACAATATTTTGATATTTTCTTTTAATCTCAATTCCGGACTTCTAATAAACGGAAGGGATGATGTTCTTTATTCCCTCGGAGGTTATAATTCACTGAGGGGATACGGGTATAATGAATTTACCGGATCCAAATTTTTTCTGTTTACGGCTGAAACTGAATTTGTTCTGCTGGAAAGCATTGAATTGGGTTTAGGTACCGGTTGGAGAGTTAATAAGCTGGGATTTGCATTGTTTGCTGATGCCGGATCTGTATGGAATGATGATTATTCCTTTAAAGACGGGAAACGGTTTGATGATTTAAAAATTGATTACGGATATGGATTCAGATTGCATATTTCATCCGAATTATATCTAAAACTTGACGTGGCCTATGCATGGGACGGAGTGAATCAGGAAGGAAAACAAATTCAATTCAGCATATCCATGAATTAGCGGGGATAAAAATGAGAAAATCGGAAATCAAACGTAAAACAAAAGAAACGGATATTGAACTGGTTCTGAAACTTGATTCTGCGGAGGAATCTTCAGTAAGTACCGGAATCGGTTTTTTTGATCATATGATTCATTCTTTCATGAAACACGGAAGAATGTCCGTAAATTTGACATGCAGGGGTGATCTTCAGGTGGATGATCATCATACGGTTGAAGATGTAGGAATCTGTCTTGGACTTGCATTTAACGAAGCTCTGGGGGATAAAAAAGGTATCCGCAGATTCGGATTTGCTTCTGTTCCCATGGATGAATCATTATGCCAGGTTTCTGCAGATCTGTCCGGAAGACCTTTTTTTGTAATGAAAGGAGATATGCCTGCGGGATATATAAAAGATTATAATAATGAAATGACGAATGAATTCTGGTATGCATTTGCTACAAACGCGAAAATTAATCTTCACATAAATATTCTTTACGGTGATAACAGTCACCATATTAATGAGGCTGTCTATAAAGCCGCAGGTGCCGCTCTTCATTCAGCGTTTACAATTGATTCAGCTGTAAAGGATGTAATCCCGTCTACCAAGGGTGTTATCTGATGATTACAGTTGTTGATTATGGAATGGGAAATCTGCGTTCTGTCGTTAAAGCGGTGGAACTTTATACAGATGATGTAATGGTGTCGGATGATCCGGCTGATATTGCAAAATCGACAGCAGTGATAATGCCGGGAGACGGAGCTTTCGCTTATGCAATGGATAACCTGAAAAGAAAGGGTTTTATTAATCCTCTTAAAAAGTTTATTGAAAATGACGGAAAATTTCTGGGAATCTGTCTGGGATACCAGCTTCTTTTTTCAGAAAGTGAAGAATTCGGAAGTCATAAAGGTCTTGATGTCATAAAGGGAAATGTCCGTAAATTCAGAACTGAAGATCTGAAAGTGCCTCATATGGGCTGGAATAATGTCAGGTTTGTCAGGGAAAGCAAATATCTGGAGGGCATTGAAAATGATTCCTATTTCTATTTTATTCATACCTACTACCCGGAAGTAGAGGACTCCGAATGCATTACAGGAGTCTGCAGCTACGGAACGGATTTTACATGTATGATTACAAGAGGAAATCTGATTGCGGCACAGTTTCATCCTGAAAAAAGTCATAATAACGGTCTTAAAATAATTGAAAATTTCGTGAGGAAAGCATGATAGTTATACCTGCCATTGACATTAAGGACGGGAAATGTGTCAGACTTGTACAGGGTGATTTTAACAAGGTTACGGTATATTCTGAAAATCCGGTTGAGCAGGCCAGAAAATTTGAGAATGCAGGTGCAAAACTGATTCATATTGTAGATCTTGACGGTGCTTATCAGGGGAAACCTGTTAATGATGATATTGTTGCCGAAATTGCCGCTTCAGTGACTATTCCCGTTGAGATTGGCGGCGGTATCCGCAATGCTGAAAATATAAAAAAATATGTTGAAAAAGGCATCAATCGTGTTATCATTGGGACTGCCGCATTGGATGATAGATTCATTTCTGATATTTCGGATTTTACTGAAAATATCATAATCGGTGTTGATGCAAAAGACGGCAAAGTGGCCACTCACGGATGGGTGAATGTGTCAGACGTCGATGCAATAGAGTTTATAGGAAAACTGAAAAATTCAGGGTTTTCGGAAATTATTTACACTGATATTGCAACGGATGGAATGCTTCAGGGGCCAAATATTCCGGCAATGCTAAAAGTGCTTGAAAACGTGCCGGGAATCAGATTGATTGCATCCGGCGGTGTATCAGAACTGGAAGATTTAAAAAAACTGTCTGTTCTAAGCGGAAGGGGAATTAAAGGAGTAATTGTAGGGAAAGCTATTTATGATGGACGTATATCACTGACCGAAGCTATGTCTATATGCTAATATTATGAAAACAGTAAAAGAGTCTTTAAGTAAAAAAGAGATTGAAAAATACGAAAGGAAAATTTTTGATCTAAGACAGCTTATTGAGATAAGTAAGGGACTGAATTCGACTCTTGAATATAACATACTTATCGAGTCCATATTGCTGACATGTATGGGACAGATGCAGTGCATCAAGGCCGGTATTTTTCTGAAGAAGGATATTGATGATGAATCATTTATTCTTCATAGAAATTATAAGGGATTTGAATTAAATCACAACCATGACTATATTATTAATCATAGCTCAAGGCTTATCGAACTTATAGCAAAATCGCCCAATTGCCTGACTTTTGATGAAATTAGCCGTATACTCCCGGAAGACACCAAAGCACTTATTACTCTCAGTGAAATTAATCCGATACTGGTGGTGCCTCTTAAAGGGAAAGGTAAACTTAACGGTATAATTGTTCTCGGTGAAAGAATTAATGAACTTCCTTTTAACAGCGATGAAAAGGAATATCTTTTAGACATAGGTGCGCTTGCCGGTATTGCGATAGAAAATGCATACCTTTACGAACTTGCTACTACGGATATGATGACCAAACTGAAAATTCATCACTTTTTTCAAACCACTTTAATGGAAGAAAGGGAAAATGCACTGAGAAGAGAAACTCCGCTTTCATTAATCTTTCTTGATATTGATAACTTTAAGCTGTTTAATGATAAGTTCGGTCATATTTGCGGTGACATTGTATTAAAACGGGTTGCAAATATAATTAAATTAAACTGCAGGCAGAATGATATTGCGGCAAGATATGGCGGAGAGGAAATGGCCATAATACTGCCTAAAAGCCAGTTAAAGGCGGCTCTTGTCGTAGCTGAACGTATCAGGTCTCATATTGCCGGTGATGTTGTTCTCTATGACGGCAAGGAGCTTTCTGTAACCGTTTCAGTTGGCGTTTCGCAGTTTATCCCTGAAGTTGATAAAACCAATGATGATTTTGTAAGCCGCACTGATAAGGCGCTTTACATGGCGAAAGAACAGGGTAAAAACAAGGTCTGTCATTTATAAAAGACTTTATGCATTCAGTATGTAATAATCTGTAAAAAATAAATAAGTTCCTGCTGTTTTTTTCAGCAGCTGAGCTAAAAAAAGCGGGAAATGAGACATAATTATTTACCGATTTGACTCAAATTCCTATATTTTCATTGACAATATTTTCTCAATTATATTTATTGTCTTTATTGCGTTCAGGGCCCATAGCTCAGTTGGTTAGAGCATCTGACTCATAATCAGAGGGTCGTAGGTTCGAGTCCTACTGGGCCCAAATCAAATTAGAGGTGAATAGTATGTATGCTATTGTAGAAATTGCCGGAAAACAATATAAAGTTGAAAAAGATCTTGTAATTGATGTTGATAAATTAAAGGCAAAAGATTCAAATTCAATAGATGTTGACAAAGTTCTTATGTTTGTTGACGGTGATAAAGTTATGGTAGGAAAACCTTATCTTTCAAATGTAAAGGTAAAGGCTACTGTTGTTTCTGACGTTAAAGGCAAAAAAGTCAGAGGAATTAAATTTGAAAAAAGAAAGAATTATACAAGAACACTTGGTCACAGACAGCAGTATACTCAGCTTAAAATAGATCAGGTTGCAATTGCTTAATTGATTTTTTTCAGAATTTACGGTTTTGATAATAACATACCGGCTGAAACTGTTGTAATAGAGATTCAAGGTCATGCCGGGTTTGCAGTTAAAGGAAATGATATTGTATGTGCTGCCGCTTCTGTTTTGGTACAGACTCTTCAGTTTACAGTATCAAAGGAACTGCTGCTTCAGCAGAATGTTGAAAAAAACGATGATCTTTATAAACTTACAATTGTTAACAATAATGAAAGAAACAGTGAACTTTCTCTATTGATTAAAAATTGTCTGTTTGGTCTGGAGCTGCTTCAGCAGAATTATCCGGATCATTTGAAAATTTT
>JAFGJZ010000047.1 GCA_016928815.1 Spirochaetota bacterium | reverse complement strand
CTTCGATACAGCTTCGATACAGCTTCGATACAGCTTCGATACAGCTTCGATACAGCTTCGATACAGCTTCAAAGCTGTATCTTTTTGTATTTTGTAAAGAATTAAAATGAAAAAACATTAAATTGCATAAAAACTTTTAGATTATTGCTCGAAATTCATTATACGGTTAAACAAGATATCCAGTTTACAAGTGGGGGCCAGTTCACTTTGAATAAACCGGTTTATGTATAGATAATATGCTTCTATTTAATCTTTCTAAAAATCTTCAAAATTATTCTTGAATAAATCGTTGTTATGTTTAAAAACAGTATAAAATAAAACTGATGGAAAATAGATGAAGACATATGCCGAAATAAATGAAAAGATTAAATCCGGCCGCGCAGTTGTAATGAATGCCGAAGAGATCATAAGTTATGTTGAACAAAAAGGGCTGGATGCAGCTGCGGAAGAAGTTGATGTAGTAACGACCGCAACTTTCGGACCGATGTGTTCTTCAGGGTGTTTTCTGAATTTCGGCCATTCAGCTCCGAAAATCCGTATATCTGAAGCATGGCTTGATGATGTTCTTGTATACAGCGGAATTGCAGCTGTTGACGCATATCTTGGTGCGACACAACTGCGTCATAATGATCCGGCAAATATGTATTACCCGGGAGAATTCCGTTTCGGCGGCGGTCATGTCATAGAAAAACTGATCCGCGGGGAAAAAGTCCAGCTGTTTGCGCTTTCCTACGGGACTGACGATTATCCATGCCGTGAACTCAGAACTTACATTACAATTGATGATTTAAACCAGGCAATAATGGTAAATCCTAGAAACTGCTATCAGAATTATAATGTCGCAATTAATACATCAGATAAAAGTATTTATACATATCTCGGGCATCTCAAGCCGAACATGGAAAATCTGACTTATTGTTCGGCCGGGCAGCTTTCCCCGCTTCTGAACGATCCGTTTTATGAAACTATCGGCGTAGGTACAAGTGTCTGGCTTGCGGGGGCTCATGGACATGTTCATGCGGAAGGTACCCAACATTCCGGAGTCTGCACCCGTACTGACAACGGAGTACCTTCAGAAGGCGCAGGAACATTAGGTCTGACCGGAGATATGAAAAAGATGAATCCGGAATTTGTAAGAGGCATTTCTCTGAAAGGGTACGGTGTATCTCTTGCACTTGGTATTGGAATTCCGATACCGGTTTTGAACAGGGATATTCTGAAAAGAACCACTGTTAAGGACTCCGAGATTTTTGCGCCGGTGATTGATTATTCACACGAGTATCCTCAGGCTACTGGAAAATTTCTTACAAAAGTAAATTATGCTGATTTGAAAAAAAGTGAAATTGAAATAAACGGGAAGAAAGTAAAAGTCGGTTCATTATCGTCATATTCAAAAGCTTTAAAAATTGCAGATATTCTGAAAGAGGAAATTATTAGCGGAAAGTTTCTTCTGAGCGAACCGTACAGAAAACTTACGGCAGATGTCCCTTTCAAGAAAATGAAAATAGCAGGTAACTGAGATGACCAGAAAGATACTATTACAATTTCCTAAAGAGAAAGTGAATCAGCCGCTGGTTTATGATCTTGTAAAAAAATACGATTTAATAATAAATATTTTCAGAGCGAAAATTGATCCCGATGACAACGGTTTCGCGGTCGTTGACCTGTCCGGTACAGGAAAAAACATTGAAGACGGAATAAATTATGCGAAAAGTCTTGGTATTATTGTAAATGAAAAAATGACAGGACTTAACTGGGATTCCGAAAGGTGCGTCAGCTGCGGAACATGTCTTCCGCACTGTCCTACCGATGCACTGTATGTAGAAAACCCGAAAACGATGAAAATAAACTTTGATGATGAAAAATGCATTGAATGTCTGAGTTGCATAGATCATTGCCCGTTCGGAGCGTGCAGTTCAATTTTTAAAGAATAATTCATGAGTACACGTGTTTTTGAAACCTTCAGGCATAAGGACGCACTTTACCGCATCTGCTCTGATAAAATACAGACTGTAAAAGATGAAATCATAAAACTAAGATCAGAGCTTGATAATTATATAACTATTAATCCCGGGTTTCTTAAATCTTTATCCCCGCTCAGACTTACTGAAGATGCACCCGTTATTGCCAGACGGATGGCTGACGCTTCCAGTTTGTTTAATGTCGGACCGATGGCTGCAGTTGCAGGGACGATTGCACAGATGTCAGCTGAAAAAGCTGCTTCAGCAGGGTCTCTGGAAGTGATAATTGAAAACGGCGGAGACAGTTATTTCATTTCAGGAAAAACGGTTCTGGCGGCGGTATATGCCGGAAAAAACAGCATAAGCGGAAAACTTGCTTTTAAAATTACACCGGATGTCATGCCGCTGGGAATATGCTCATCCTCGTCCCGGCTTGGCCACAGTCTGAGTTTTGGGAACTGCGATATTGTCACATGTTTTGCGGTAAACAACTCAATTGCTGATGCCGCTGCAACTTCAGTATGTAACAGAATAAATTCTGTTTCAGACATGGAGCCGATATTAAATGATGCCATGAAAGTAAAAGGCCTGTCCGGAATTTTTGCAGTAAAAGATGATAAAATTGCTATTGCAGGAAATATATGCGACATAATAAAAATTGATGAAAAACTGCTTCTTAATAAAATAACTTTTGATGAAAACAGCGGTGATGTTAAGCTTATTACTGATTTCTATGAAAATTTAAATTGAATTTTTTATTAAAAAAATCTTGCCAGAATCCGAACAGTTCTTATCGTTGCATCAAGATTCAAATTTATCTGATTATTATTAAATAAACATTTACAAAATGACAAGTGATAAGGGGCGTATATGTCTTTAAAGGCAGTAATCTTTGATTTGGATGGAACTCTTTTAAATACCATAGATGATCTCGCTGATGCAATGAATTCCGTTCTAATACAAAAAGGATTTTCAAAACATCCGGTAAAGGAATATAAAACCTTTGTCGGTGACGGTATTGAAAATCTCGTCAGACGTGCTTTACCGATTTATTTCCGTCATAATGATGACATCATCAGGGAATGTGTAAAGCTTGTGAAGTATGAATATGACAGCTTATGGAATAAAAAATCCGAATTATATCCGGGTATCAACATTCTGCTTGATAATTTCGAAGCTGCGAAATTTAAAATGTCGATTTATTCCAATAAACCGGATGAATTCGTTCAGAAGGTAGCCAAACATTATTTTACAAAGTGGGATTTTAAATTTATAACCGGGGCAAAAAAGAACCGTCCATTAAAACCGGATACTTCAGTTGTTAAGGAGATCCTTGCTGGAATGGGTGTTACTCCCGATGAATGTCTTTATATCGGCGACACCGATACGGATATAATGACAGGTAAAAATGCAGGAATTTTTACTATCGGAGCTTTATGGGGCTTCAGAAGTGAAGAGGAACTGGCTGAAGCCGGTGCGGATTTTCTTGCCGGCAAACCGGAAGATATTATTGATTTTCTTCTTAAAAAAACAGCATAAAATAAAATTAAATAATCTTCAGAGGAAAACAGGTGCAAAGCCTGTTTTTTTCTTTTAAGATTTAAGTTTCTTTAATTTAAACAGTCTTATCTGCGACATTATCATACCGGAAAACATAAGAACTGATCCTGAAAACTGTCTTACCGTGAAAGTTTCATCTAAAACCAGCCATCCGGCAATTGCGGCAAAAACTCCCTCCAGTGTGAGTATTATCACAGCATGTGTCGGAGGAGCGTTTTTCTGAGCGATAACCTGAAGAGTATATGCGATTCCGACTGAAATGAGACCTGAATAAAGCAGAGAATATTTAGCCTGAAGAATTCCGTAAATTGTGTTCTGTTCGAAAATGACAGCGGCAGCCAGACTTAAAATGGAGCAGGTAAGAAATTGTATGATCGAGAGAAGGATCGGATTCTGACCGGGGGAGAATTTGCCTATTACAACAACATGAAGTGCCCAGAAAAATGCACCGGAGAATACGAGAAGATCACCTTTATTAATTTCGGTAAAGGATGAACCGGCAGGAATGGAGAGCAGATACATTCCTGTAAATGCAAAAATTATGCCTATAATATGATTGAATTCCGGCTTGAATCCCATAAACAGTGCAATAACCGGAACTATCAGAACATACAGGCCTGTGATGAAACCGGCGTTACCTGCTGTTGTTGATATTATACCGACCTGCTGGAAAGTTGCTCCTGCGAAAAGAATTGTACCTGTAATTATGCCTGAAATGACATTTGTACAGCTGATTTTTTCTTTTTTATTACCTGAAAATAATTTTACAAAAGGAATCAGAAAAACAGCACCGATCATAAAACGGATGCCGTTGAAAATGAAGGGTCCGGTTGATTTCATACCCATAATTTGTGCAACGAATGCACTGCCCCAGATTGCAGCAGTGATAAACAGAAGCATATCCGATCTGAGGGATTTATTGTTCACTATGTTCTCCGGAAATCAGGTTTTTTGTTTTTTTATTGAAAGGATTATTATATCTTCTTCCAAAGGAGCAAAATCGGTAAAAGTGTAGATTTTTTCAATCATATTTTGCGTTAATTTCAATGAATTTTCATTTAATTGCGTTACAAATTCGGTAATGATGTTTCTTTCTCCGAAAAGTTCCTTCCCGTTTGCGGAAGTTGCATTTTTTACACCGTTGGAGAAAAACATCAGTGAGTCTCTTGAATCAATTCTTATTTTTATGTCTTTGGGATCCAGTTTTTTTGAAAGCTGCTTTCCGATTTCAGTCGTATTAAGATTTGTAACAGCTTTTTTTGTGCTGATATAATATAGTATGTTTAGACTGCCGAAACTTGAAATACTGATTTCGCCTGATTTAATATTTATTTGGATTATTAAAAAAGTCAGAGTATCCATGTTTTCTTTAATGATCTTATTCAGTTTTGACGTGACCGAATAAACAATTGCGGAAGGAATTGCTTTTGCAGAAGAATGAGATCGGATCATTGATCTTATGGTAGCTCCGGTAAAAGATGATGTTGCATCATATCTGCCTACATCGCAAATAACAATCTCGTAAACTGTTTCATTAATGAAAAAACCGTCTATAAAATTTCCGCCCATCAGATCGGAAGGAAGGTAAGCGGATTTAATATCAAAATTCCCGATATTCTGAAACGATGGAAACAGTTTTGCCTGCATTTCCCTGAGTTTCATCAGTTGATCTTTATATTTATTGTTGTTGGGGTCGCATGCCTGAGTCTGTTCGAGGTAAAAACGTAAATCATTTATGAAGAAGGTAACCAGTTTTTCAGGGATATCTGACAAAGCCTTGCTTGAGTGAACGAAAATATATTCTGTAACTGCAGTTCCTGTAAAAACAGGAAATATCGAAATGAATAAATTTTTTCCATCTCTTGTCATTTCGTAATCAATACGTGTTTTATTTTTATCTGCGGTAAAATTAAACTCAGCGAGTATTTCATTGCATGAGACCGGAGTAAAACTGCTGTCAAAGGATTTAACAGACAGGGTTTCAATTTTATCATTGATAACTGCAGCAGCTTCAAGATACCTGATATTTGCAAGGTCATTTATCGTTTTGAAATTATCAAAATGTCTGGAAATATCTTCACTTTTATTCATAACCGTATTCCTATTTTCAATGAATATTGAGTTTAACAAAAAGAATTATTATGTCAAGCTAATGAATTATATCTCACCGGAGGAAATAATTAAATAAAATTTAGATTACTTAAATGAATATCAGTTCAGTTAAATAATATTTTGGTTGCAAATAAAGGGATTTTAAAAAGAATGACTCAAGTTTTCAGTTTTGATAAAGAGGTTCTGGTGAATTTTGACGTTTTTAATAATCTGGATTTTCCGGTCAGCATAATAAGCGAGAAGGGGGATCTTTTATTTAAAAATAAATCTTTTTTAAAAATGGTCAATCTTGATTTGCTTGAAAACGGAATAAGTCTGGATGTTGATCACCCTTTTTATCCTGAATACCGGAAACGGATTGCAAGCGCCTATCATAAAGCTCTTGAAGGTGAAAATACGAAATGTTTTGCAGTAATAAAAGGGATTTCCGGGAAACAGATTCCCGTGGAAATTTATCTTTATCCGATGTCTTATTCAGCTTCTGAAAAAGCGATACTTGCATTTTTTAAGGAAGTTGATGACCGTGTTGTTTCATTTGATAAGACTGTGGTTTCAGCTGATAATTCCGAATACTTTGAAAATACCAATCTTTTTGAATTTTCCCCGTTTCCCATTTTGCGTGTAAATTCGGAAAAGGAGATAACGGCCGCAAGTGTTTCATCGGAACTGATTACGGGATTTTCATGCAGGGAACTGATTGACAATTCGGAAAATTTTTTTGCAATATTTGCTCCTTATGACAAGGAAAGAATATCCACGGCAATAAGTGAAGTAATCGATGGAAATCAGAATTTTAAAAGATTGAATGATCTGCACATAACAACAAAAAATGAAGAAGAAAAATCAGTAAATGCTGTTATTTACCCGCTTAAAAAAAATAAAAAAATAAGTTTTGCTGAAATATTATTTGAAGATGTGACAAAGATTAAAAAAATTGAGAAAAAGCTCGGTAATCTGAATAAAAACCATATTGTCGGAAATATGACCGAAGGACTTCTGCATTCATTTAATAATGTAATAAATATCATTTCATCACGTTCTCAAATGCTTATGCAGTTAAATGAAAAACCAGCCGTCTATGAGGGTCTTAAAATAATTTTTGACTCGGCTGAAGAAGGCGCAAATCAGATAAGAAGAATACAGGATTTTATTACCAGGAGTATTGAATCAGATTTATCCAGTGAGGCGGATATTGTTTCAGTAATTGAAGATGCTATCGAATTTGCAAAAATTCATTTTAAAGTCGAACATAAACAGAAGAAAAGATCAGTAAAGATTGTTAAACAGTATTATGTAAAAAAATTATTAAACTGCAACATTAAAATTTTGAAAGAAATTTTTGTATCAATGATATTCAAAGCAGCTGCCGGAATTAAAGCCGAGGGTGTGCTTAATGTTGAACTTAAAGAATCGAATGGTCTTGTTTTTTCGGTTTCTGTTGATAAGAAGTATATTGAAGATGAAACATACGAGCAGACTGATACATTTATTCCCGATATTGAACTCAGACGGATTGCAGAAAAAATTAATGTAAGGATTTATGAGGAGGAATCTGCCGAAACGATGCTTATAAAAGCGGTTCTTCCGTCTAAAATGATAATTGAAAATTCGGCTAATGAAGAGGAAATGGATTTAATAATGATCCGTGACCTGGATATTCTTGTCATTGAAGATGAATCTGCACTGAAAGAAATACTTTTTGAGCTTTTCGATACAATGGGTAACAGGGTTGTTGTGTGTGAAGACGGACATAAGGGACTTGAACTGTTTAAAAACAACCATTTTGATATTGTAATTTCGGATTACGGATTAGTGGGTATTTCCGGATTTGAGGTTTTAACTAAAGTCAGAGAATCAAATGAAAAAACACTGAATGTTCTGCTCTCGGGGTGGATTCTTAATGATATCAGTACTTATAACAATATCATTGATTTATATCTTCCAAAACCGTTTCAGATAGAAGTGCTTTTAAAGGAAATGTCAAGAGTGTACCGCAAAAAAATCAAGTGAGACTTAAATCAGTTTTTTAATTTCCATAAGTGTATCTTTTCTTCCTAAAATTACCAGGATATCACCTTCTTCAATAACTTCCAGCGGAGCCGGATTAAACAGCATTCCGCTTTTTAGTTTTTTAATTGCTACTATAATAACTCCGTAGTTTTTACGGAGACTGCTTTCAATCAGATTTTTTCCTATTAAATCCGATTTCTGATTTATAACAAGTTCTTCCATTGTTATGGCGGCTCCGAGTTTTGAATCAACCATGGTGTTGTCAATGAAATCAACGACAGTGGGTCTTAACAGGGCATGGGCCATCCTCCGTCCTCCGATAAAATATGGAAGTACAACCTTGTTTGCACCTGCGCGCATGAGTTTTTTCTCATTCTGCTCTTCAGAGGCGCGTGACAGGATATATACAGCCGGGTTTATGCTTCTTGCTGATAATGTGATAAATACATTGTCAGAATCTGATTTAACGCAGGTAATAAGGGCTTTAGCATTCATTAATCCCGCCTTGATTACAGCCTCTTCATTCGTAGCATCAGCAATAATATATATCATTTTGTCATGTTCGAGCTGTGCAATTTCAGACTGGTTGTTTTCAATAACGACAAACTGCAGATTATTTGACTGAAGCTCTTTCGCTATCAGACTGCCTATTCTTCCATAACCGCAAATTATGTAATGATTTTTTAATGATGAAATATATTTATCCAATCTTTTTCTCCCCAGAGATTTCGTTAATTCTCCTTCGATTATCATTTTTATAAGCGTTCCTGCAGAATATGCAACAATTGAAATGCCGGATGATATGACAATTATTATTATGATTCTTCCGTCTGTAGACATTGGATGAATTTCACTGAATCCTACCGTGCTTACAGTTATTAATGTCATGTAAAAAGAATCAAAGATACTGTAATTTTCAGTAAAGTATAATCCAAGAGTACCGAATAATAAAGTACCGGATAAACAACTGAGTAAAAAAAATATTTTTTTTAGGTTGAAATTTGTCATAAGTTATCGCATAATTTATTATCGGTTTGAATAATATTTATAAAAATAAAAAAAATTCTTGCACGAATAAAATAATGATGTAAAACATAGTAAATATTTTTGGGGGAATTGATGACCGGATATAAGCATGCTGAAGGCGAATTTCAGGGAAAAAATGATACACGCATATATTTTCAAAGCTGGAAACCGCTTAAGCCAAAAGCTTCAGTTATAATTGTACACGGTGTCGGTGAACACTCCGGAAGATATATGAATTTAATAAATAAAATGGACGGTAAAAGCATTTCGTTTTATGCAGCTGATCACAGAGGTCATGGAAAATCAGGCGGTAAAAAAGGACATACCGATTTTTTTATGGATTACATTCATGATTTGAAATTACTGGTTAATATTGTAAAAAATGAAAATTCGGGTTTACCTGTTTTTTTACTGGGACATAGCATGGGCGGAACGATTGCATGCAGATATGCACTGACCTATCAGGACGATCTCTCTGGTCTTGTTTTATCCGGCGCGGGAGTGAAACCGATAATAAATAAATCCGATTTTTTTATTTCAGCAGCAAAAGGAATCTCGGGACTTCTTCCCCGTTTGAGCATTTCCAACGGTTTAATTGTAGAAGATTTAACTCATGATGAAGAAGTTATAAGAGATTACAGAGCTGATAAATTGAATCATGACAGAGTGACATTAAGATTTTCCGTAGAATTTCTTAAAAATGGTGAAGAATGTATTAATCGCGCAGAAGAATTAACATTACCGCTATTGCTGATACATGGCGGGCAGGATAGAATTTGTGATGTAAAAGGCTCTCAGCTTATTTATGAAAGATCATCATCAATAGATAAGCAGATTGAAATTTTTGAAGGATTATTTCATGAAACAATGAATGAGGAAGGAAAAATGAAAGAGACACCGCTAAACACTGTATCAAAATGGATAACATCCATGATCAGTAAAGTCAAAGCAGCAGCAGCAACTCCGGCAACAGCACCGGTTGTTGAAAAGAAAGAGCCGGTAGTACAGCAGGCATCACCTGCAGTAAAAAAACCGGCTGCTAAGAAGCCTGCGGCTAAAAAAGCTGCTGCAAAAAAACCTGCAGCTAAGAAGCCAGCAGCAAAAAAACCGGCTGCTAAGAAGCCTGCAGCTAAAAAACCAGCTGCTAAGAAGCCTGCAGCTAAAAAACCAGCTGCTAAGAAGCCAGCAGCAAAAAAACCGGCTGCTAAGAAGCCAGCAGCTAAAAAACCGGCTGCTAAGAAACCTGCAGCAAAAAAAGCTGTAAAAAAGTAAAAAGAAGTGAACAAAAGGAATAAGGGGCGAAAGCCCCTTTTTTTATTCTCTCAGAATATATCTGTTAATTAAAAAACGGATTATGCATGATTTCAAAACCGATTGTAGACGCGTTACCGTGCCCGGGATAAATTGAAGTATCCTTATCAAGCATAAACAGTTTTTCCCGGATGCTTTTTATTAATAGATTGTGATCTCCGTCAAAAAGATCTGATCTTCCTACAGAACCGTAAAATAAGGTATCACCGGTAAAAAGATAATTTTCAAATTTGAAGCATAATGACCCCGGACTGTGGCCGGGTACAAGAAATATCTCTGCTTCAAAGAAGCCTGTTTTAATTGAACCTGCATCAGGAAGATATTCATTAATAATTATCGGTCCTGACACCGGCAACCCGAATAATCTGCTTTGATTATCAGCTATCCGGACAAGATTATCATCTGCCGGATTCATCATTGAAACAGCATCCGGAAAATATTTACGGACAGTATTTACTCCCGCAATATGATCAATATGTCCGTGGGTTATCAGAATGTGTGAAACATTCAGTTTATGAATAAGTATATATTCAATCATTTTTGAAATATCATGACCGGGATCTATTATGAGGGCGTTTCCCCCGGATTCAATCAGATATGTATTTACGCTGAAAGGCCCATTGATAAATTTATTTATTTTCATCAGTTAACTATCCAAACTTACCGGGATTATGGCAATCAGAAATTTATTGAAATGTCCGTAATTTGATGCGGAATGAAAATTAAATTAACTTTTTTTAAAATTGGAATATTTTTTATTGAAATAAATATCCCGGGATTATATACTAATCTGGTATAAATATGGATGGTAATTATGAGTAAGCATAGTAGGGGAATCTTTTTCAGAAAAGTTAACAATACCAGAATTATACCGGTAAGACTGAAAATAGTTATAATATTTGCCTTGTTTCTTCTAATATCCAACTTTACTTCAAATTATATTAATCTGATGTTTAACAGGTCCTATCAGATTAAACTTATGAAAGATCTTCTTGCAAAGGATCTTAAAGGCATCTTCACATTCGGTAATACGCAATATGATCTTTATAAATATAAAAACGATCTTGATTATGCGCATACGAGTATTGCGCTCAAAGCAAAGTATGAAATGCAGAACAGTAAAGCAGTGTTTGCTTCTGTTAAAACAGACGGAAATATTGAAATATTCAGTTCTGTTGAGGCATTGAATCCTAAAGTATTTGAAAAAGATGTAATGGATGAAATGAATAAAAACCGGGAAAACCTGATAGAAGACGGTTTTGTTACATTTTATATAGGTGATGATGAATATTTCGGTGTATATAAATATAATACTAAATGGAATTCATATTACATACGTGCGGAGGAGTATTCCCAGTTTTCCAAACCTTCCAATGAAATCTTTTTTACGATCAGCTGGATAATCCTTGTAATCAGTCTTATATGTACTGTAGTAGGTATTTTTATTATTACGTATATACTGCGGTTTATTACTCACATTACCAGTTCGATAATGGAAATGGTTAAAGGTCAGAGACTGGACCTGATTCAGCTTAAAGATGCACCAAATGATGACATTACCTATCTCGGTGTAGCATTTAACTCTCTCTCAAGTACGATCGATACCTTATTGAACATATTTAAAAAATTTACCAATCAGGATATTGCACAGAGAGTATATGCCGAGCGTTCAATAAAACTGGAGGGTACCCAGCGGGATCTTACCATACTTTTTACTGACATAAAAGGATTTACCGCCATTACGGAAACACTCGGAACGGACATTATTAAACTGATTAACATGCATTATGATAAAGCAATACGTGAAATAGTCAGATACCGCGGAAGTATAGGTTCCATAATCGGTGATGCTCTATTGGCAATGTTCGGTACCATGGATCAGGTCAGTGATGTAAATAAATCATATGCGGCAGTGCTGGCTGCTTATGAACTTCATGCAGTTGCCGAATCCCTGCGTCAGCAGATGACGAAAAAGAAAAATGATATTATTAAGGAAAAAGGATCTCTCACTCCTGATGAAGAAAAAGTATATAATGCCGTTCTTCTTGAAATTGGCGTCGGTATTGACGGAGGCGAGGTTTTTTACGGTAATATCGGGTCCTACGTAAGAATGACAAATACTGTTATCGGAGATAATGTAAATGCAGCTTCAAGGCTTGAAAGTCTGACGCGTATTTATCATGTGCCTGTAATCTGTTCGGATTATGTAAAAGAGGATATAGAACTTAACATGTATTCGCATAATATTTATTTCATGGAAATAGATACTGTAATGGTAAAAGGCAAGTCATACGGAAAAAAAGTCTACTGGCCGATTCCATCCCATTATATGACAAAAAAATTAAAACAGCAGATTTTATTGTATAAAAAGGCATTGCAGGATTATTATGCAGGTAAATGGCCATCTGCATACACTAATTTTAAAAAATGCGGACTTCCGGTATCGGAAGAATTTATTGAAAGAACAAAAGGAAAAAAAGCTCCTAAAAACTGGAAGGGTATATGGGCAATGAAAACAAAATAAAGAAAAGCATGGACGAAACCAAGGCTCAATTTTTACCGCAGATTTTTGAAGACCCTGATGGTGTGATTGATGTCTATTCTCTGGATGATGAATTTGCTAAAACAACAAAAAATAAAGGGTATGTTTTTAAGGGAATAGTAGCGTTTTTTTTAATCTCAGTACTGGTAACCGGATTAATTATTACAGCGGTAATACAGAAAAAAGGAAAGGATTCAGTTGTTGATATCAAAAATTTCAGTGACGTTGAAGTTCAGGAACTGATGTCAGAAAGTAAAAAGTACCAGCTTCAGGTAGAAACTCTCAGTTCTGAAATTGAAAGCTTAAGGATGGAATTACGGGATAAATTAAACCGTCTGCAGAGTGATTATCTGCAGGGCAGGGAAAATATTGAGCAGGAACCGCTAACAGATGAGGAAAAGCAGGATGCACTTAAAAAACTGGAAAATGATTTCAGCAGGGATGTAGCCCTGGTTAAAAGTGAATACGGCGGGAAGATTTCACAGCGGGAAAATGAAGCTGATAATCTGCAGAAAAAAATTGATGAAAATAAATCAAAACTCGGTAATGACAAAGAAAAGGAAATGATTCTCAGCAGTGAAGACATACTGCAGTCGATAGAAATTCAGAGATTAAAGGATTATTATGAAGGAAGAATTGATATTCTGGAAGAAAAGCACCGCCGTGAAATTGCAGATATAGAAAGAAAATATAATCCTGTGTTCAGGGAATCTAATCTGAATTCTGTATTAAATACCAAGGCTTCCAGAGTTGAATTGCCGGAGCAGTTTCTTTCAGGAGTTGAAAATGATCTTGCTTCAGATAAAATTTACAGCGCTTCTGAAATTGAAAAAATGCGCAGGAATATCGCGTTGCAGGTTGCATTAAATGACCGTATGCAGAAAATACCGTATAAAAATTCGATGCCGAAATCACTTACTCACAGTGAATCGATTTCAAAGCGTATTTTTACTGATTATGACAAAATTGTAATTAAACTGATTGAAATTCTGAGAAAGCAGAAAATTCAGCTTACAAATTATAATTATGCTTTCAGTTCGAAATTACAGAGCGAAAAGGAAAACGGCTATATTCTTGACTCGAGAAATGTTTCAAGAATCGGGTTGTTTATAAGTCCGATTTATGAAATAAAAACAGGAGATATCGCACTTGTATTCAGAAGTGACGATGAATATATTGCAAGTATAAGGTTTAAATATATCAGCGGTATGCTTTTTGCGGAACTTATTGAAACGGCAGACGGTAAAACTATTGAACCATTTGATAAAATATTACTTAATGTAGTAAAGGCGGAAAAATGAAAAAATATTTATTAATCATCATATTTCTGACAAGTGTAAATTTATTTGCATTTGACTGGGGTAAATACGGAATAGAAAGAAACTCAGGTAATGATTCTTCATCTGCGGAATTCCGTGATAGGGATGGAAATGTATTTTATATTGAAAATGAGGAGTCTTTAAAGGATTCTGCAGCAGAAAAAATCATAGAGATTAAGAATATCATTTATAAATGGAAATATATTGAAATATCAAGACTTAAATTTCTGGTTAAGCCTAATGAAATAGAAGTATCTGTAATACCTTCGTCATTTACCTATAATAAAACCGATGTTATGACCAATATAAAGGCCGGTTTGCTGTTTTCATATTCCGATGAGTCGGCTCTCAGATATAATTTCAGAATTCTCACTAAAAACGTTTTTGTAAGAATTTCAGGAGTATATCTTGATGAAGATCTTTTATGTAAAAAAATAGTTGAAGCGGTAAAAGATCCGCAGTCGTTTATTCAGAGAAGGGATGCTGATTATTTTCTTTCCAGAATTGAAAAACTTGATTCCAAGATCGAACAGCTGGAAGCTCAGGTTGCCGATTCAGACAGGAAAGTCAACAATGCCGTTATGGCGTTTCAGAATGACAGATTTTTTGCGGGGAAAAAACCGATTTCCGAGGAACTGATAACAGAAGTAATTAAATTAAAAGATGAAAATCCTAAAATTACAAGAGATGAAATAAAGGAAAAACTTACAGCTAAAAAGATAAAATATTCGGAAAAGGAATTGAAAATAATTCTGGCAGTTTATTTTGGAGAAATATAAAAAATTCTTTTCATACAGCTGAAGTAATATATATTTAACTCCGGAAAACGTCCGGAGTTTTTTATGTTAAAAAATGACAATAATTCATGCAGATTGACGGTGAAGGTATCTCCAAAGTCATCTAAAAAAGAACTTGTAATGGATAAAAATGGGGAGCTTAAACTTTTTTTGAATTCTCCGCCGGTAGACGGAAAAGCGAATAAGGAGTGCATTCTTTTTTTATCCGGACTGTTTCATGTGCCGAAAACATCTATCTCCATTGTTTCCGGTGAGAAATCCAAAATAAAGGTTTTCAGTTTTTCTTCCTTAAAAGAATCAGAAATGGAAAGGATATTAAAAGAGGTGATAAAATGAGAATATTTCCTAAGGTAGGTATCTTTTTTCTGTTATTTTTATCATGTGCAGGCATGAATCAGAGAGTTCAGTACGAGGAAGTTAAAAATGAATCATTACGAGTAATTATTAGAATAGATGGAAGTGAGCAGATTGAATTGGATGACCTTCAGTATGAAGAACTGATATATATTAAGTCATCCGACAGAGCCGGGCAGCTTTTGAAGATTTATCTGTTAGAGAATGATTATGTTTTAAACGAAACTGATTTTAATAAGTACTGTAGTGATAATTTTACAAAAGAAAGTTTTATCAAAATTAAGGAATTTGAGAATGATAATTCCGATTTTGTAATTTCAGAATTTACTATCAAAAATCCGGAAGATTTTTTTAATAAAGATAATCCTGAAAAAGATAATTCAGATAAAGAAATTCAAAAATGAAAAATGATAAGTATAAAATGGTAGTTACTGAAGATGGCAGCAGTTCACTTTATTCTGAAAATTTTACAGAATTGATGCATACCCGTCATGGTGCTTTCAATGAATCTCTGGAAAAACATGTTATTCCGTCTCTCATTCTGAATAAAGAAAAAAAGCAGCTGAATGTTCTGGATATTGGATTCGGCATGGGTTATAACATTCTTGCTCTTTTAACTGAGATAAAAAAGAATCAGTGTATTCACATTGATTCTTTTGAGTTTGACAGGGGATATATTGAATTTTTAAGAAATTTACAATTTAATGATGAAAAGGATATTTATTATAGTAAGATATTTTCCGCATTTGAAAACGGTACATATTCGGATGGTATTATTTCAATTTCCGTTCACTTCGGTGATGCACGTACCAGTCTTTTAAATTTACTGAATAACGGCAGATTATATGATGCGGTTTTTCAGGACCCTTTTTCTCCTTCAAAAAACTGTGAATTATGGACGCTTGATTATTTTAAACTTATTTATAAACTTATGTGTGACGATGCGGTTCTCACAACTTATTCAAATGCATTTCAGGTAAGACGGGCGATGTCGGAAGCTGGTTTCTATCTGGCACGAAACGTAAATAGCAGTTTCAGAAAAGAAGGTACATTGTGTTTTAAAAAGAGAGGATTACTGCCTGAAATAAGTGATCAGGAATTGCTGGAAATTATCAATAATTATAAATCGGTTCCTTTCAGGGATGATACCCTGAAAGCAGACCGGGAATATATAGCCGAAGAAAGAAGAAAAGAGATCGTCAGAAATAAAATCTAAATGAGATCATCGAGTTCACTCATGACAGATCCTTCGAGTTCCTTTTTATCTGATGATTTGAATGACGGTTCATTACCGGTTACAACTTTAATATCTTCATCAATTAGCTGATCTTCCGGAATACTTTCTGTAAGTGTAATCCGGGAGGAATCATCAAGTTCGTCTACAGGTTCATT
The DNA here is from genome assembly GCA_016928815.1 of Spirochaetota bacterium. Lineage (GTDB taxonomy): Bacteria > Spirochaetota > UBA4802 > UBA4802 > JAFGJZ01 > JAFGJZ01. Next base: position 8,735 of record JAFGJZ010000047.1, on the reverse strand, counting down.
ATCAGAAATTTCTATTTCACCGGATAAATTTCCCGCAGGTGATAATTTATACCTGAATGCAGAAGTAAAATTATATAGATATTCAAATGCCTGGGCAATTGTCATTCCGCGGATTATTTTATTTTCTTCTACTCCTTTTTCGAAAATAAGCGGAGATCTGGAATTCTCAACTATTTTATTTAATCCATTAATATCCTTTAAAACAAATCCCAGATGTTCGGAAAGTTTCTGCATATAATTTGCAACAAGACTGCGTGCGTTTAAACCTCGGAGTTTTCTTTCTTTTTCAGTTTCAGTGATACGTTTTGAATATTTCATATACTGTTCATTTGAAACCGGTTTGTCGCTTATCGCAAAATTATTAGCTTCAACCGCGGAAAAGTACTGTTTGAATGCATCATAAACCGGATTTATTTTATTAAAAAAGTTTTCGAAAATTGCCTTATATATGATTTTTTTCTGATTTTTATCAAATGTCGGCTGATATTTGATTTTATTAGTTGTTAAAAGAAACGATAATTCATGATCAAATTCGCTGAAATAAAGATATGTCAGCATTACTTTGTCACTTAATCCGATTGTTTTTAGAATATCATCTTTTTCCGCGTATTTTCTATATAAAGCCGGAGGATGCATCTTTTTCATTTCCGTAAGGCCTTTTAGAATGTGGGGAGGAATTGTTTCAACGGTATTTTTTTTCAGAATCTGCTTTGCATTTTCACTTTCTTCCCTGTCAATCTGGTTTTTCTGATCTATTGTACGGCTGATATTTTCAGGGTCAATTGAACTGGGCGTTGCTGCGACTCTGTTACCGGGTTTCATGTCCGGACCAATCAGTAATATTTCCTCAATTCTTGACTGATGATGAAGCGCTATAATGGCACCGTGATATTTGCAGAATAGCCAGTAAAGTTTCGGAAAAAGTTTATTGAAAATTGTATAAAGATTGTTTCTAAGCTTTTTCTTTTTCGCTCCGGCATCTATGGTTCCGTTTTTGTCAAGTTTTGCCTGAAGCAGTATAGCTTTTTCATAGGCAATGTAAATATGATCCTGATAGAGGTATAAAGGATAGAGTTTCTTGAAAAAAGCGAGAATAGGATTGCGGTATTCCCTGACAAGCTGTTCTTCATCCGGAAAGGCGATAAATGAATCAATGATCTGGCCGTTTATCGTACGGTCAAATACGTCCGCCATCATCTCAATTAGTTCGAAATACAGCGGTTTCTGACGGTCAAGCTGGTCAATTATTCTGTTTGCAAGTACTATGTTCTGCTTGAACAGATCCATGTACAGCAGCTGCATTTCTGCAAGAGCAGTCTGGTAGTCGCTTTTATATCTTTCGAAAAATTTCTGCTTGAAAACGGATCCGCTGAAATCTGTTACACCGGAGAATGAAAGAACGAAGCGTGTCTTAAAGGAATCGAACATCCGGATAAATATGTTTTCTTTTTTTTCACTGACAATGCTTTCCGGTACGGCAAAAGTGGATTTTCTGCGTGAACTTCCGGAAACGGAGCGGCTTTGCTGATAATGCGAATCCATTTTTTCAACTAATTCACGCTGCTTTTCACGGTTGATAATTATGGGTCTTTTTTTCTTTTCCTTAATTACCTCACCGCCGGCATCACGGAATTTGTTGAACATCTGTTTGCGGTCTTCATCAGTCAGCTGCTGAACCTTAATGTTGTCACGTGTATTGTCAAAAAAACTCATATTGTTTCCTGCTTTACTTTATAATGTTATAATACGGAACAATTTATCTTCTGTCAATGATTAATCATTATTAATAAGGATGGTTTCTAAAAGAAAAGACGGTTATATGGTTTTGGATATTAACAGATAATACTTTAAGAAAATATTCTTGACACTTAATTATGGATATTTGATATTTTTTGTTAAAAATATAGGAGTTATGTATGATAAAGTTCATTAAAATCAGTTGTATGGTTTTTTTTCTACAATTTTCAATAGCGTTATTTGCTCAGGAATCTGAAGTTGTTAATCCCGAGTCGGCGAAAAAAGAAAAAATTTTGACAGTTATAATTGAAACACATCCGATAAGCTGGTTTATTTATGGTGCAAATGTGGATGCTGAAATAAATTTTAATTTTCCAGTATCTTTTGTAACTGAATATCAGAATTACGGGGAATATGCAACTGGAACAGAGTTTATGCTTCCATTTGACAGTGGATATTCCGGAAATAGTATTTCCGGAGGAATAAGATATTATCCATTCTTTAAGAAAAAGAAATTGGATTCATTTTATCTTGGAACCAGCCTGGAATATATTTCTTCACTTTATACACATAATGCTCTTGATGAAGCAACACATACATTTGAATTTACAGAAAAAACTGAAATGGAGTCTTTTGGCTTAAAAGCTGAATTAGGCTGGAGATGGATAATAGGTGATAGACTGACATTTACTTTCGGTTTGTTCGGAGGAGTTTATAAGAATACATATAAGCAATCCGGGTTTTTAATTGGTGATGAAAATTATGATTGGGATATAGATGAAGGAAAATATCAATCACAATTGATGAATGGAATGATTTCAGGCTATAAAGACGGATTAGAGTTTACAACTGGTCTTGTTTTCTAAATTTTTTTTAATTTAATTGATGTTAATAAAATGACCTTTCCTTTCGGAGAGGTTTTTTTATCAGAAAATTTAGCGGAAAATGTTAATTGTGAACGGGTCGATGGCAGGTCGTTACCTTAACATAGCTTTGAATGTAAAAATATATTGGACAAAAAGTTATGAAGTATGGGGAAGTAAGAAAAAAGAAGAGATTGCTTTATTTTGGGGAAGTTGAATGCATTTATTGTATTAAAAATATACAAAAAGTCAAGTATGTATAAGAAAAAGTCTTAATTTTTAATAAAAATTTGAATGACTTAAAATAGATATTGACAAAAAACGACAAAAATTGTCATTTTTTAAAAAAAGAATTATAATGAGGTTATGAATGAAAAAAGTCCAAAAGCTTTTGAGCGGTATGCTCATTTTTTCATTGCTGGCAATTGCAGCATGTGACAGTGGCAGCAGCAGTAGTGGTGGTGGAGGAACAAGTGTACCTGATACTACACCTCCTGTTATAGTTTCAACCACTCCTGTGACAGGGGCAACTGGAATAGCAAAAAATTCGACAATATCAGTTTCATTCAGTGAAGCCGTTGATCCTGCGACAGTTGATACAAATAGTTTTATTGTTAATAATGGTACTGTTAATTTATCAGGCACTGTTGCAATGAGTTCAGATAATATAACAGCTGTTTTCACCTGTACAGCAGATATGGCTTATGATTTAACACATACTGTAACAATAAAAGCATCTGTTGCAGATATGGCAGGAAATGAACTTGGAACTGATGGAATTTTCAGTTTTACTACAGGTGCAGCACCTGACACTACCCCTCCTACGGTTTCTGTTAATCCTGCTAATAATGCAGTAAATTTTGGTCTTTCTGGAAATGTGGAGCTGACTTTCAGTGAAGCTATGAATCCTGTAACAATTAATAATACAAATATTCAACTTTTACAGGGTGCTTCAACCGTTGGTTCAACTGTAACTTATAATACAGGAACACATATTGCAACTATAAACCCGACAGTTGATCTGGATTATTCTACAATATATACAGTAAAAGTATACACAGGGGCTGCAGATGCTTCAGGAAATACGATAGCTTCCGTATTTACATCTACCTTTACTACAATTGCGGATACAACTCCTCCATCTGTATCATCACATGCTCCATTATCTGATGCTACTGGTGTCGCGAAAGGTACAAATATTACAATTACTTTTAGTGAACGACTTCTTTCTTCTACTGTTACATCTTCAAATATTACAGTGGTTAAAAAAAGCAACAATGCTTTTGTTGCAGGAACAGTAACATATGATGATGCTTCAAAAACAGCAACATTTAATCCGACGAGTGATCTTGAAGCCGGTCCGACAACATATACTGTAACAGTTGGTACCGGAATTAAAGATCTGCATAATAATTCAATGATCTCCAATGTAACATGGGATTTTACTACAACAGATGGAACAGGCCCGACGGTAAGTAGTCATACTCCGCTTGATGGTGCAACAGGACAATCTGTTGTTGATGGAATTACTATTACCTTCAGTGAACCGATTAATACATCAACACTTACAACTTCAAATATTACAATTAAAGATGCTGCAAATAACAATGTTCCGGGTACATTTACATACACCAGTGGAACAATGACTGCAACATTTGTGCCGACATATAATCTGAATTATCAGAAAATTTATACAGTGACAGTTGGAACCGGTGTAAAGGATGTAAATGGTAATTCAATTTCAGCAAGTTCAAACTGGTCATTTACTACAAAAACAAGACATTGGACAGTAATGTATTATGGTGATGCAGATTGTAATCTTGAGGCGGCAATTATGACAGACATCGCAGAGATGAAAAATGGTTATGTTGATGATCAGGGGATTGATATTGTAATTTTAATAGATAGACATCCATCATCTGTAATTGCTGATGGATATAGTGCTGATTCGACAACTCTTGGGTCAAATTTTACTGACACAAGACTTTATAGAATTACTAACGGAAAAGCTGTGAGAATTTCAGGTTCAACTCAATATTCTCAGATTACAACAACTTCGACACATGAAGCAAATATGGGTGATGCTCTTACATTAAAAAAATTCATTCAGTTTTGTAAGGCAAATTATCCTGCTTCAAATTATTCATTGATTTTATCAAATCATGGTGGTGGAGTAAAAAGTGCCAAAAATGAGGCGAGAATCGAACTTTCAAAAGGTTCAAATGATTTAGTAAAAGATATTTGTTATGATGAAACTAGTACAAATGATTTTCTCTATACATCTGAAATTAGTAATATATTAACATCTTCGGAATCTGTTGATCTTTTTGGACTTGATGCATGTTTAATGTCTTCTGTGGAATTTGCATATCAGTATCGTAATGATGTTGGAAATACAGGATTTAAAGCAAATATTATGGTCGCATCAGCACCAACAGAAACAGGTAACGGATGGGAATATACTGCTATACTAAACAGACTGAAAAGTGGTGGCGGTAATAATGGAACATCAGACTTGACCTTAATTGGCAGCGAGTTATATTATGATCCGGCAACATTAACTGCGGCACAATTTGGTGCTATTATTGTTGAAGAACAACGTGATTCTACGATAACAAATTCAAGTCAATCATTGACCTGTCTTGATTTATCTAAAATAAAAGCTGTAAAGGTTGCTGTTGATTTAATGTCTGTTAAACTTTGGACAGAGAGTGAAAAATCGGACATGGAAACATTGAGAGGTAATGCACCTACTGCAAATTTACTCCATTATTTCGATGAGAATGCTTATGATGGAAGTGCTGCAGCTTATACTGATTGGTTATTCTATCCATATTTTGATGTATATAATCTTGTTGTAGCTATAAATTCCAGTTCTAATTTTAGCGTAGCAGTAAAAGCAGATGCAGTAACAATAAGAGATGCTGTTGATGATCTGGTTGTTTATTCATTTGCCAATTCTGATTTTTCTGGATTCACAGAAGGAAAAAGTGGAGTTCATATCTTTTTCCCTGATGGTGATGAACAGATGTATTTAAGTAATACATGGTTAAATCAGTGGTATCTTCAGGATTGGTATAATTCTTTAAATATTTCCAGTGCATATGTCGATGCACCATTAGGTCAACTTTCATGGTGTATTGATGGGATTAATACTTCTGTTAATACTGTCGGTAACTGGTTTGAGCTTCTTGATTGCTGGTATGATACTCAACTAGCGAATGATGCCGATGGAGGTTTTAATTATTATCAATGGTGAAGTAAAATATTTTATAAAGCCGCCGATTGGCGGCTTTATTTTTATATAGAGAGGTAAAATGAGAAAATACATTTTAAATATTTTTACAGTCGTAGTTTTCGCTTTGCTTATAAGTTGCTCAACTGCATTTGAAAAAAAGAGTACCATTAAAATTGATGTTCAAAATGAAATTATATATTTCAAAAAAGATACAAAATCCGAAAGAAAAGAAGGAAGTCTGATAATTAATAATTATAAATTACCTGATATTTTCCTTTATGTAGAAGCAGATAGTAAAGGGTTTATTTTTATAGAAAATGGTTCTCCTTTTGGGAAATCAGGATACTTTTTGGCAGAAGAACAAAAAATAATTCCTGATTCAAAGACGGTGTTTCAAAAAGTCCATTTTGATAAAGGTTTTTATGAAAGTAATGAACGATTTACTAATACTCCAAACTCATATATATATGTTGAGTGGAAAAAAGGATCAGCGTTTATTGATGCAGAAAAATTATCTGAAATTATGGAAATCAAACCTTTCTCTGAAATTGAATCCATGACATATAATATTTATGAAAAAAAATAATGTAGAAAAATTAATTTTAAAATTTTATTAGTTATTCTAAAAAACCTTTCCATTTGGAAAGGTTTTTTAATTTATAAAGTTTCAATAAAAAAATCTTAATGTACTTGATTCTTTTCCGCTAATCTGTATATCATATCATTTGTAATCACAATTTTCATGGAGAAAATCATGAATACTTTTTCAGTAAAAACAGCATCGAAAAATCAAATGAAAGATATTACTTCTGAAGTAATCAGGATTGTAAAAGAATCCGGTGTTAATTCGGGAATTTGTGTAATATATACACCTCATACTACCGCAGCAATAACTATTAATGAAAATGCAGATCCTGATGTGGTAACTGATATGCTAACAGGATTTGATTCATTTCACTTTGAAAAACTTCATTTTTATCATTCAGAGGGAAATTCGCCATCTCATTTAAAATCATCAATAGTCGGGTGTTCAGAGACTGTTATTATCGAAGAAAACTCGCTGCTTTTAGGTACATGGCAGGGAATATATTTTTGTGAATTTGACGGTCCGCGTAATAGAAAAGTACATGTAAAAATTATCTCAGAATGAGGCACCTGATGAAACTTAATAAAAAGAGACTATTACTGGTATTATCCGGAATAATTATTTTGTTGATGGCTTCTTATTTATCTGCAAGAGCAGGAGGTGCAGGGTCATCCGGAGGAGGTTCTTCTTCCTCTTCAGGCGGTGGAGATGGCGGTTTCATAATATATCTTGTTTTTCAGTTATTCCGGTTTATCATAGTAACATTGCCCTTCCCAATAAATTTTATAACAATCGGAGTAATTGTATTATTAGCAGTACTTTTTTTAAAACAGGGGAAAGACAAAGTACAGGAAAAATCCGTATATAACAACATTCCATACGGTGAATATAAGCAGAAAAAGATCAAAGGGTATAACAGTTTCATTTCGAATAATTCAGGGTTTAATGAGGATTCATTTAAGGAGAGTGTCAGAAAATCATTTATGCTGATTCAGGATGCCTGGATGAAACAGGATCTTAAGGATGTCAGAAAATTTTTATCTGATGGAGTTTATCAGCGGTTTAACACACAGTTTAAAATGATGCAGATTTTAAAACAGAAAAATATTCTGTCATCTATTAAGATACATGATGTATTTCTGGACAGAGTTGATACAGATGGAATGTATGACATTATACATGTTGGAATAATGGCTTCAATGAATGATCAGTTTTCCAGTCAGCTTGATTCCCGACTGAATGCCGGCGGATATAATGAATTTGTTGAGTACTGGTCATTTTTGCGAAAGAGGGGTGTTGAAAAGAAAGATATGTTTGATGTTCCCAAATGCCCTAACTGTAACGGAATGTTAAATGAAGGAATTGGCGAAATCTGTAAATGTCCTTATTGTGACAGTCTTTTAAACAGTGGTGAATATGACTGGGTTCTTTCAGAAATTACACAGGCAGATGATTATGTAGGACAGAACCCGAAGGTTATGACTAACAGTTCCTTGCGCGCACAGGTAGACAGACTTATATCTGAAAATAATGATTTTTCCGTGCAGCTGGTTGAAGATAAGGCAAGCAATGGCTATCTTCAGATTCTTACTGCAAAAACTCTGAATGATCCTAAAATTATGCGAAGATTTGTTTCTGATGAATATTTTATAAAGGTGAATGCTGAAATTGGAAATGATAGAATTTCCTATAACCGTCTGTTTTTAAATGATGTTTCTTTAATTGGAATTAAAGAAGATGGCGGTTATAATAAATTATTTATTTCTGTTAAGGCTTCATATCAGCGCGTGATGACTGATGGTAATAAAATAAATATAATAGATCCGTTTGTTGTTTCTGATACAAATATCGTTGTAATGAAGAGAAGCAAAAAAGCCGGTGAGACCAAAGGTTCTCTGTATTCACATAATTGTCCTTCCTGTGGAGGAAAACTGGATGACACTCTTGATATCAATTGTCAATACTGCGGATCTGTTTTAAACAATAACAGAATTGAATGGATTATAGATGATATTTGTTCAATCACTGAGTATTCATCATATCTTTCAGAATCCAAATCGGAATTTGATTACAGTATAAATCCGAAGTTACTTGATTCCATGTATGATGTTCGTGATTTTGCCTTTAATAATGTACTGGCAATGATAGCTGCTGATAAAATATTTGATGAATCTGAAAAAGTCTTTGTAGATAAGATAGCAAAGAAATGGGGTTATAACCCTAAAAAAATACAGGGTTTATATAAATTGGCCTTTTCAGGACAACTTCAGATAAAAATGCCGGCAGACATTAAGCAAAAAGAGAAAATTTT
>JAFGJZ010000046.1 GCA_016928815.1 Spirochaetota bacterium | reverse complement strand
TCGCAGAGCTTCGGCATTTCTTTTTTCATCGCAAAAAAAGAAACGCCTGCAAAGAAAAAATGCTAGTCCTCAATCGCCGGACGGCTTGTCAAATTACACGTTCGTCCGTGCACTGTAATTTGACTTTGCTTCGACGTCCTGTCTCAGCATGCGGGGTTCTATTCCCGGGCTTGTTGTTTTAAAAGAACTGGATTTTGTTTATTATTAATCTGATTTTATTTTTTGCAAGAAGTATTTTTTAATTCAAACCGGTGACAGTTGCCGCAGGAATTTGCTATACGTGAAACTCTTCTACCTGGAGCATCATAGGAATAGTCTGCCAATCTTAAGCTGTTTTCCTGAGTATCAACCGGTTTAGCCTTGACAAAAAGCTGCAGAACCTCATTCTACAAACAATCATAAATTTATTACTGAAAGTTATTTTTATGTCTGAGAAAAAATTACGAACATTTATTGCAGTTACGGTTCCTGACTCCGTCAGAATCAACCTGGAGAATACTGCGGAAAATCTGATTGCCGGTCTGGACAGCCGGCTGATACGTCAGATAAATTTAAAGAACCTCCATCTTACCGTTCAGTTTATCGGAGACACCGAACCTGATAAAATTCCGGAAATCATACGGATAATCAGGGACCTCAAAATTGAAGAACCTGTAAATTTACAGGTAACTTCACCGGGTTTTTTTCTTAAACGGAATCAGCCGGCAGTCCTCTGGTTCGGCATTTCGGATACATCCTCCGGTCTGCATGGAATTCATTCACGTCTGAATGAAGAATTAAAAAAATCAGGACTGAACATATATTCAAAAAATTTCAAACCTCACCTTACCGTGGCCTACATCAAACCCGGAGTTAATCCAGATCTTCTGCGGCGGCAGCTTGATTCATTCAAGCTGGATTATATGGCATTTTTCATCCGGGAAATTGCGTTATTCAGCAGCATACTGCTTCCGGCCGGCGCCAGACATGAAGTCCTGTACAGCAGAAAAATTGAAATCTAATGAAAAAATTATTCAATACTTTCGGGAACAGGAATTACTATGTCATAGTGAAATCCGTTATCCGTATTCAGTTCAACAGTCCCTTTAAGCTGATGGATCAATCCCCGGATTAATTTAAATCCCAGGGTATTGCCGTTATAAAACATGTCAGAATTTTCCATTCCCGAGCCATTGTCACTGATCGTAAGATAATAACTGTTATTATCAGCCGTCATTTTTATAATAATTTCACTTTCTCCGTATCTCTCTTCGGGAATGTCATTGAACGCATATTTAAACGAATTTGTTACAATTTCATTAATAATTAAAGACAGGGGAATAGCTTCATCAACATTAAGTTTTATGTCACCGATTTCAACGGTATGGCCGATCTTGTCTGAAATTGAAAAGTTACCGTCATAATAATCAATCAGCTGATGAACATACTGGGAATAATCTATTTCCGAAAGATTTTTTGACTGGTATATTTTTTCATGAACAAGCGCCATGACCTTTATTCTGTTCTGGCTTTCAAGGAAAATGAGCCTGTCCGATTCGTTTTTCAGCAGACGCGACTGCATGTTCAGCAGACTGAGTATAATCTGCATGTTGTTTTTAACACGGTGATGTATTTCCTTCAGAAGGATGTCCTTCTGTGAAAGCGATTCCCTGAGTTCAGATTCATATTTATATATTTCAGAAACATCATGCTGCTCGGCGAATATGAATTCAATTTCTCCGCTGGAATTTTTTACAGGGTTAAGAGTAACATCAAAATAGAAATTATCGTTTCCGCATTTCAGGTATCCGGTTTTAAAATGGACAACCTTACCCTCTGCACACGAAGTGAAATGACAGAGCAGTCTGGCCTTTTCATCCTCGCTGTCATTCCATGGACTGGTGTCCCACAGAAACCGGTTCAGTGATTCGTTCAGGTCCATCCCTGAAACTTCAAGCGCTTTTTTATTAAGAAAAATTATTCTTCCTTCCAGTGAAAGAATTACAATGAGACTGTAAGTGTTGTCAAAAAGTGAACTCAAAAGTTTTTCTTTTTTAAGAATGTCATTCTGTGATTTTTTTTCAGCCGTAATATCAATACAGAAAATAAGAATGGAATCATCCTCAATCCTGACTGACTCATATACGATATCAATTCCGCTGCCGTCTTTTCTGTTCAGCTTTAGTTCCTTTTTTGGCGAACAGAGTTCAAAAATATTTTCCGCATCCGGTTCATGATCAGTTACCAGTTCGCTGATTTTCAGATGTTGAAGTTCTTTTTCAGTATAACCGGTCATTTCAGCGGCTGCATCATTGGAATAGAGAATTTTCGCGGAACAGTCTGTAATAAAAACGGCTATCGGTATCTGTTCAATGTAATTCCGGTATTTTTCCTCGGTTTTCTGCAGACTTATCTCCATCTGCTTGCGGATGGTAATGTTTTCAAAAAAAACGGCAAAACGGTTTTTCCCTGCAGGATAGACATGAATGCTGTACCACTCTTTTTTTTTCAGTGAAAAATTTTCAAATACCTGGTTTTTCTGGTCAAGCACAACACGGTAATAGATATCTGACCAGCTTTCCTCCATGCCCGGCAGCGCAGTAATGCTTTTTCCCCTGACTTTGCCCTTAATGCCGGTAAGTTTCCTGAATGCGGGATTTACATCAATAAGAACAAAATCGGCAGGATTATTATTCTCATCAAAAATAATCTCATGAAGCGCATAGGCATAAAGCATATTTGAAAATAAAACAGAGTATTTGTCATCCTGCATAAGCAGCATATCAAGAATCTGAGGAAGATAATGTCCGGTATCTTCATATCTTATGTAAAATGAATTGTCCTTTTTGACGGCCGGCATTTCCGGACAGAGAATGATTACCTTATTTTCAGGAACAGAAGATATATTTTTAAAGTCCCGTCCGCCGGCAAGAATGAAAATATCGGACTGATAATCCGGAGCGGACATGCCTGCACTGTCAAAAAGAACAATGCCGTACTTTTCAATTATCTTTTCCGGAACCGGATAATTATTATCGCTGACTAAAAAAATGTTCATGATGGTTATAAGATACTGCTGATTTATTTATTTCACATCCGGAGGAAAAAATCAATATATAATTTAAGAGCGGACTGAATATGTTTAAAAAAAAATTTATGTTTAAACGCAGGAACGGTATTCCCTGTCGGAATACCGTTCCGCTTCTTTTTATGTCAGATACTTCATGCAGTTATTGACCTGACGTCAGTCTCAACATCGGTAATTCCTTTCAGGTTAAAAGTGTCAATCAGCACCTTCGCGACACCCGGAGAGAGAAAACCCGGAAGCGTCGGACCGAGACGAATCCCCTTAAAACCGAGTGACAGCAGCGCGAGAAGAACCACTACCGCTTTCTGCTCATACCATGCAATATCAAAATCAAGCGGTAGATCATTCACATCCTCAAGTTCAAAGACCTCTTTCAGTTTGAGCGCAATAACGGCAAGTGAATATGAATCATTGCACTGACCTGCATCCAGTACTCTCGGAATACCACCTATATCTCCCAGATCAAGTTTATTATATCTGTATTTTGCACAGCCTGCCGTAAGAATTACCGTATCTGCAGGAAGGGCTTTTGCAACTTCAGTAAAATAATTTCTTGAGGCATGACGTCCGTCACATCCCGCCATTACGACGAATTTTTTAATAGCGCCGCTTTTTACCGCAGCAACAACTTTATCCGCCAGAGCCATGACCTGGTTATGGGCGAACCCGCCTGTAATGAATCCTGTTTCTATTTCATCAGGAGATTTGCACTTTTTTGCCTTCTCAATAACAATACTGAAATCCTTACTTCCATTTGCTGCTCTGTCAGGAATATGCATTACTCCCGGATATCCGGCCATACCTGTTGTAAATATTCTGTCTTTATAACTGTCTTTTACCGGTGTAATGCAGTTGGTGGTCATCAGAATGGCTCCGTTGAATTTTTCAAACTCTTCATTCTGTTTCCACCAGGCATTCCCGTAATTTCCTACAAAATGTCTGTACTTCTTGAATTCCGGATAATAATTTGCCGGAAGCATCTCACTATGCGTATAGACATCGACTCCGGTACCCTTGGTCTGCTCAAGCAGTTCCTTCATGTCCTTAAGATCATGACCGGATATCAGAATTCCCGGATTATCCCTGACTCCGATATTTACTTTCGTGATTTCAGGATTTCCGTATGTTTCAGTATTCGCTTTATCAAGCAGTGCCATTGCTGTAACTGCAACGCTTCCCGTACGGACTACATAATCCGTAAGTACTTCAGCACTGTTGCTGCGAAGCGTCAGCGCCAGAGCCTCGGCAATGAATCTGTAAATTTCAGGATCACTGTAACCAAGAACCTGTGCATGATGGGTATATGCTGCCAGACCTTTAAGACCGTAAATCAGAAGTTCAGTCAGCGACCTGATATCCTCATTTTCAGTACTCAGAACTCCGACTCCTGCTGCTTTTTCCTGAGCTGAATTTTTATCAAAAACATATGATGCCGCACCGCCCAATGATTTGTAATCCACATTGTATTTTTCAGCAAAATGTTTCTTTGCATCACAGACTTCCCTGATCTTTTCAAGGAATTTCGCATCATCAAAATTGGCGTTTGTAATCGTCATGAAAAGCGATTCAGTAAAAAGATTGCCTGTTGCATCATTAATCCTGTCCGAATTGCCGCTTTCCGATATTACCGCTGCAAAACCCTTCAGAGAATAAATTAACAAATCCTGAAGATTTGCCGTTACATCCGGTTTTCCGCAAACACCCTTTACCGTACAGCCTGTATTCCTGGCCGTTTCCTGACACTGATAACAAAACATTGACATTTTGTCCTCCCTGTTTATTTTAATATATTTCCATCGATGGAAATAATTTTCTCATCGGCATGGATATCAATTCCGCTGCGTTTGACTGCTTCCTGAACGATGTATGTAATACCGCCGCAGCACGGTACCTGCATGCGAAGAACTGTTATTGACCTGATATCATTATTCCTGATGATTTCAGATGTTTTTTCAATATATTCTTCTGCGGAATTATCCAGTTTCGGACAGAGAATAATTCCTATACGGTTTAAAAGAAAATCTTTGTGAAAATTTCCATAGGCAAAAGCCGTACAGTCCGCAGCAAACAGCAGATCTGCATTTTTCAGAAAAGGCGCCATCGGACTTATCAGCTTTAACTGAACAGGCCAGCTTCTTAGTGTTGACGGGACATCTGCTGCTTCAGCAGCATCATTTTCAATTGTAACACCCGGAGCCTTTACTCCTGTCTTGTAATCAGGAATTTCAATTCCGGCCTTTTCCAGTTCTTCTACAGCCTGAGCGAGAAAAGTATTTTCTCCATGAGAATACAGATGCTTTAAATGCGCACGGATCGTATTTTCACCTTTGGCGATTATATTTACAATAGTTTTGCGTTCGTCATAGGCTTCCGCTTCACGTTCAATCACCTTGATTGCTTTCTGAGGACATTCACCTATACAGGCTCCCAGTCCGTCACAGAAATACTCCGCAACCATCCTTGCCTTTCCGTCAATCATCTGCAATGCGCCTTCCGGGCACCCCGGTATGCATACTCCGCATCCGTTGCACTTTTTCTCATCTATTTCTATAATTTTCCTTTTCATATTCACTCCTGCCGGTTTATAATATCATTTATACACTGATATTATAAAATGTTTTTGACTTTGTACTTGACCTACGTCAAGAATGTCATAAAAATCATGGAAATATTAAAAAAATTAGAAAAATCCTATCTTTTTCAGGGAATTGATGTCCAATTTCTTAGTCAGATTTCAAAAAATACCCTAATCAGAAATTTCAATCCGGGCGAATTTGTTTTTTTTGAAGGAGATACCGGTAAATATTTTTATATTGTACTGGAAGGCAGGATTGAGCTTTACAAATCATCTTCAGATGACAGGGAAATTGTCCTTAAAACCGTAGGTAAAGAGGAAATTTTTGCCGAAGTAATAATTTTTGAAAAAAACACATATCCTGCGACTGCTAAAGCAACGGTAAAATCCAGACTTCTCCAGATTGACAAGGAAATAATTATCAAACTGCTTAACATTGAAGAATTCAGAATTCAGTTCATCAAAACACTTTTCAGCAAAATGCGCGAACTTGCTGAAAGACTGAAATTTTTAAATTCAATGGATGTGGAGGAGAGATTTTTATTTTTTCTGAGTTCAAACTACGGCAGACAGAACAGCTATAAACTGAATTTATCAAAGAAGGAAGTAGCACGTGAAATCGGAACAATACCCGAGACACTCTCAAGAATGCTGAAAAAACTCGGCAAAGAAGGCATCATATGGAAAGGCAGCAGCATCACTGTTCCGGAAAACTTCTGGAAGAATAAATAAAATTCATCCGGAAGTCACTGCATTGTTCATAAATTGCTCCGCCGCTCAATCGACCGCAAACGGAAATATGTAAAACCGGAATAAACCACGGATATGATAAGCAGCGGAATATCTTCAATCCATTCAAAAGGAGCAACACCGGGAATAAAATCAAAAGGAGAAATGAGATAAATCAGCGCCAGAAGAAAAGCAATAAGCGAATATCTGAATTTTTTTTTAGCTGCCTTAACCGTCAGTACTTCTGTCTTTTTCATCATATTACTCCTTCTACTTATTTTTCAAGAAGAAATGTTACAGGTCCGTCATTAACAATATTTACTTTCATATCAGCACCGAATATACCGTTTTCAACTTTAAGTCCTGCGCTTCTGAGACAATTTAAAAAATATCTGTACATTCTTTCAGCTTCATGAGGTTTCATTGCAGCATCGAAACCCGGACGTCTCCCCTTTGAGGTCTCGCCGTAAAGAGTAAACTGCGACACAGAAAGAACCTCACCGCCGATATCCCTGACCGAGAGTGACATCCTGCCTTCGGAATCCGGAAATATGCGGAGATTAACGCATTTTTCCGCTAAAAATGCCGCGTTTGCCTCAAGATCAGTATGAGTAAATCCTGCAAAAAGCAGAATACCCCTGTTTATCTTCCCGGTGCAGACACCATCAGCAGTTACGGAAGCTTCACTGACTCTCTGAAGAAGTACCTTCATTTTATTTCACCGCAGCATTTTTTATATTTTTTTCCGCTTCCGCATGGACACGGCTCGTTACGGCCTACTTTCCGACCGAAATCATTTTCCTTTTTTTCATAATTATAATATTCAAGGTAATTATGAAGATTAAAACCGGTTATAATTTCATTTCTTTCTTCAGGCGAAAAAATTAATTTCTCCGGTACCTTGTCCTTAAAAAACTTTTTACGTGAATTTACTGTTAAAGCTTCAATCAGTGTTTTAAAATGGATCAGTGAAAAAATGTAATTTTCAGCTTTCAGATCGTATTTATGATTCTCCGAAAAACCCTGATAAAACTGAACAGGTACGAGAATGATATTAGGCTCGTCGGATTTCTCACTGAGCATTTTCATTAATGCCGCGCTGTCATTTGATTTGTCTTCCAGAAACCGGTAAAAGGAATTAATGTTATCTTCTTCAATACCTTTCAACTGTCTTGGAGAAACATACGACACTTCACCGTGAAAATGGGAAAATATATCAAAAATGATAATTCCGCATAAAATCAGATATGCTATTTCTATTTCACTGAATCTTTTTATTTCCGAACTGCACAGATAGCGCAGTATCTCAGGCTGGGTGGTGGATATGTTTTCAATTATTCCGGCGACATAATTATCATCGGAGATTCTTTTTTCCAGATATTCGTTTATCTGCACAACTGTCAAAAATTCCATTTCACCTGCTTTCCTTTTTCAATTTGTCCGTTTTTAGGAATAATCAGACAAAACCCATATGTGTTTCTCCGGATCCAGAATCTCGGATATTCCGAATTCGGATTTATAATTCATTTTCTCATGATTTTCAATATAGAATCCAAGATAAAAATACTTATACTTCAGCTTGGCCCATTCCATTATTCTGAGAATAAAAAGTTTTCCCGGGCTCATTTTCATTAAACTTACATCATAAACCGAGTAAACGGCGGACAGAGAGGAAAATCCACTGTCTGCGGTCACGTATCCGATCAGTCTGTTATTAATAAAAAATTCGAACTGAATCGTATTTCCGAACTCACGGAACATCTGTGTCATCATTGAATCCATTAACTCAGAATCATTTTTATTTTCCGCATTTTCAGAATGTTTATGCCTCTGATAATCAACATACATGGCACGCTTTTCATCAGTCAGCAGAGGCGGATTAACTTTCATTATTACATCCCGTCCCCTTTTGAGAATCCGTTTCTGTGAAGCTGAAAGCCTGATTTTATCAAGCAGCACCCTGTAACTGACACAGCTGGAACATGATCCGCAGTCTGTAATGTAAAAAAGCTCCCCGCATCTTCTGAATCCGTTTTCAAGAAGATAATCAACACTTTCATCAGACATCAATTCACTGCATTTGAATGCCCTTATGTAGGATTCACGGCCGCCGAAATAGGAGCATTCCCCGGAATAATATGACGGAAGCGAATCAATGAAATTTTTACGGATTACGGCTGTCATTCTACTTTATTAGACTTAATTCATATTTTATTATTCTTTCGAACAGCTCAGGCGGCGGCGTACCTTCAAGTCTCCTGCCATTAATAAACAGAGTCGGTGTCGCTTCAACTCCGTTGTCAATAGATGCCTGTATCAGTTTTTTAAGTTTCATATCATCAAAATTTTTAATTCCGCTGCTGAATTGTTCAAATGACACTTTATCCTTCAGACCTGAAACTTCCCAGATGTAATGATAATCAATCTCATCGCGTTTGAAGGCATTTTCCATATCATTAATGTTTGAATAGAACGCCTCATAAACAGGGCCGAATCCGGCCAGCCCGGAAAATACGGCTATTGTCCTGACAGCCTCACATGTATTTTTATAAACCGTATTTTTAACATCACTGTTGCACTTGCTGTCGAGAGGGTAAAAAAAGTATTTCACATA
The DNA here is from genome assembly GCA_016928815.1 of Spirochaetota bacterium. Classification (GTDB taxonomy): domain Bacteria; phylum Spirochaetota; class UBA4802; order UBA4802; family JAFGJZ01; genus JAFGJZ01. The sequence continues at coordinate 22,362 of JAFGJZ010000046.1, read as the reverse complement.
GATATCATTCTTAAATTTCTCGAGAACCGGAGCTGATGAATGATGAAAGGAAGAACATGCACTGCAGAAAGGATCGGTAACAACTATGATTTCCAGTTTATTTTGCGGATTGCCCGAGGTGTAGTCCGAACCCGGAAAGGATATCTTTTCCGGTTTTTTTGAAATATAATCATTAAAAAACCCGTCCATCCGTTCCTGCTCCGACTGATCCCCGGAGAATTCGAATGAAGACGCCTCCTTCAGATACAGTGAAAATGTTATCACGAAAAGAAAAAGCATGGTTGTAAAAAAGAGAAACGCACCTGAAGAAAATTTCAAAAATCCGTTTTTTTCAGCATCATTCATGAACTGTCTAAACCTGGAAAGCCATGTCCCGGATACTTTTCTGCTTCCGAGGTACCATGAAACTGAAACGGCGAAAATAATAATATTTATGACATAGGTCATTACGCAGTATTTACAGAATATTCCGAGATAAATCAGCAGTCCTGCGAAATAAAAATCAGAAATAACACCAGCGGCAGCTACCGGCAGAAGCACATATGCAAATACTTCACGGAAACCCTTCCCGCTTTCCCAGAAAAGCATTGTACTGAAGAATATCCATATATAAAAGAAAAAACCCAGCGAGGCCACTGGAATTCCGAAAATTTCAGAATAAGACAGGGAAGATAACTCCGAACAGGGAGATGCACCCGGTCCGCATTTCAGAATTGAAGAACTAACCCAGGGAAGATAATGATCTATGACAAGCAATCCTGATATGATCATACCTGAAAGCGACAGAACAGGCAGTAAAATATATATTTTCCGCATTAAAACTCTCCATTTTTTTATTGGTAATATATAATGCTGAACATGTATTTATTTCAATCAGATTTTATTTTTTTTAAAGTTAATTTATGAAGACATTTGGATTAATGTACATGAATTTCGTACTCCTGTTTCATATTAAAAATAATTTTTAATTTTATGCAGTCTAAAAAAATTAATAACTTGACAGGATTATGTCTCATAAGTTAAAATTTTTCATTCTTCAATCGGGGTAGATTCCTATGAAAAAAACAAAAGTTCCTACAGAAGTTTATTCGCGGGTAGTCGGTTATTTCAGACCAGTTAATCAGTGGAATAACGGAAAGAAAGAGGAATTTTTGCAAAGACGGGAATATAAAACTGCAGGTCTGTCTGAAGTTTTAAAAAACTCCGATCAGCAGCTGTACGTATAATTATTTTTTAAGTACATTTAAATATTACATTTATTTGCTTAACCGGAAAAAACATTATCCCATAATCATGGAAAATTTTCAGCCGGATTAATATTGTCAATTGACAATATTAAATTATTTTTATCTATTGAATAAAAATAAGCAGATTATCCAGGTTCCGGGGTATATCGTGAATTCAGCAAACATAAAAGAAGGTTTTAAAAACGCCATCCCGATAATGTCGGGTTATTTCCCCATTGCAGCCGCCTATGGATTACTGGCCGCTTCACAGGGAATTTCATTCCTCGAAACTGTTTCAATGTCACTGATTGTTTTTGCCGGAGCGGCTCAATTCATCGCAGTCCAGATGCTTTCCGCCGATGCTGCATTTAATTCAATAGCAAGTACCGTTTTTCTGATGAATCTCAGGCATTTTCTCATGAGTGCTTCGGTAAAATCCAAAATGGGTCATGTTTCGAAATTCAAATTTCCTTTCATTGCGTTTTTTGTTACAGATGAAACTTTCGCCGTTTCATCTTCCAAACAGACGCGGATTGAATCAGACTACATGCTTTCACTGCAGATTCCAAGCTATCTCTCATGGGTTGCAGGCTCCGCAGCCGGGTACGCTGCAGGCAATTTCATTCCGGAAATACTTATTAACTGTATGGGCATTGCTTTGTACGCAATGTTTATCGCACTGTTGATTCCCGCCGTAAAGAAATCACGCAGAAACGGCATTATAGCCGCATCTGCTGCTATTCTTAATACTCTTCTTATTAAAACGGAATTAACCGGACCTAATACATCACTTATCATAACAATCATTTCAATACCGCTTGTTTTCACACTGCTTTCATCGGGGGCTGAAAAAAATGCAAAATAACATTTATCTGCTTATTTTACTGATGATGCTCGGCACATACATCCCGCGCCTGCTTCCGTTTTATATGATTAACGCGGAAAAAATACCGTCATGGATCAGGACCTACCTGTCCTTTGTTCCATATTCAATTCTAGGAGCCCTGATTTTTCCGGGTATTCTCAACGCACTTCCAGGAAGTCCCGCCGGATCAGCCATAACCGGAGCCGTATGCTTCATTTCAGCATTTTTATTTAAGGGAACTTTCATACCGCTGTTTACCGGTATCGGCACTGCTTTTATCATACGTTTTTTTAATCTTATTTAAAACAGCCTCAACTGTAACAGACAAAAAAAGTCTTAATCGGTTTTTACATAATTAAACTTAAGCAAAATATTTTCATATTGGCAAAAATATGATTTGACATCATCCATTTTTGTTATTTAGAATGCCTTCTAAAGAGTATACAGGGACAATAAGCGGTATGTTCTTAAAAATGGATGTTTGGACGACAGCAATAGTCACTCGGTGTTAGAAATTCTGTCAGATACCGGCATACAGAAGCATAAAACGATTTTCCTGAAGAAAATATTTTATGCAAAATAAAAAAATAAAAAATGTAATAAAAACGGAGGATCAAATATGTACAGAAAATTTTTGACTATTCTTACAGCTATTGCAATTACAGGTTTATTTTCAATATCTGTTATCGCTCAGGATGAGGATACAGGAACCGGTCTGGAAGGTGATAATACCGATGTAGTAAACGAAGAAGGACGGGATGTAAATGACGCAGACAATGCCGGCGTTGCAACCGAGACTTCTGCCGAAATGGCTAAAACTTTTTTTGACGGAGTAAACACATACGTCAATTCTAAAGTTAAATTCAAACTGAATACAAGCGATAATTTTCTTGCAGATAAAATCATGTATAAAATAGATGATTCCAGCGAGAATGAATATACAGGTGAATTTACAATACAGGAAGAAGGAAAACATGTAGTTAAATATCACGGTATTGATAAGGTCGGTAATCTTGAAGACGAAAAAGTATTCCATACTATCGTTGACAATACTGCACCTGTTACAAACGTAGCTTTTTCCAAAGATCTGGTTATAATCAATGACAAACTTTATACTTCAGACAGCAACATTCTGAATGTAGCTGCAAGTGACGCTTTATCAGGAGTTTACATGATCAACTATTCAATTAATGATGAAACATTCGCTGAATATGTAACTTCTTTTAAAATCACAACTTCAGGAGATACAAAACTTAAAGTAGCTGCTGAAGATAATGTTGCAAACACAAGTCAGAATTTTAAAATACGTCTGCCTAAAGGCGATGGAACTTTCGAAACTGTGGAAAAAAATGAAGTTATGATTTATGTTGATAAAGTAAATCCTACTGTTGCAATAAGTGCAGACAAAGATTTCCTTATCAGAAAATCAAAGAAAGTTGCTTCCAAAGAGTACAAATACACTGTTTCTGCTGAAGATAATGAATCAGGCGTGAAAATGATTTATTACAGAGTTGACGGACGCGGTGAATTCATGCCATATGAAAGTGAAATAGTTTTCAACACTAACGGAAATCACTTCATTGAAGCTATTGCTGAAGATGCAGTCGGAAATAAATCTGATGCACTAATACTGTCTGTTTATGTTGACATAATTCCTCCAGTGAGCGGACTTGAAACTATCGAAGATACAGAGACAGATACAGAAACAGATGCAGATGTTCAGCCTGCTGATGAACCGGTAGTGGAAGAATAAACCTGCTTATAAGATAATATTTACATAATAAAAAAAAGGGACTTAAGTCCCTTTTTTTTATTGTTTCATATCAGTAAGAAGAATTAAAATTCCGTAAAATTAATCTGTTCCTCTTTAAGCTTCCGCTTATATTTATCGAAATAGACAGCTGACTTAACTGAATCACCTATAAGATCATATATTACCGCAATGTTATACAATGCTTCAACATAACTGCTGTCTCTGTCGTATGCCGCTGCAAAAGACTTCATTGCAGGAACATATTTTCTGTCAAGCATGTAGGCCATTCCAAGGTAAAAATGGGCTTTCGAAAATGAATTATCGAGCTGCACTGCAGTCTTCAATTCTTTAATCGCAGTCTCAATATCATTTCCGTCATACAGATAAATTTTTCCAAGTCCGTAATGTGCAAGACTGAAATAAGGGCTTAATTCAATCGTACGCTCAAAGATTTTTTTCGCCTCCGGAAAATTTCCGGACGATGCAAGCTCCGCACCTTTTTTATACAAATCACTGCTGTTCTCGGCAAAAATATTACCGGAGAAAACGGCAACTACTAATAATATTACAAATTTATTCATTTCGCAAAAGGAATCACATCAATGAGTTTTTCATAAATAAACCTGTCTACACCCTCTTTATAATAAACATATCCGAGAATGACTACACAGAGCATAAGCGTAAAAACACACATGAATTTCAGCAGCCTTTCAGCACCGATGTCATCAGCCTTATAAAAAATAATTATCAGGGCAAGCGGCCAGAATATAAACAGATTGTAAAAAAGCAGAAGCAGAATTTCACGCAGAAAAGTAATGAGTGCATTATACCAGTCAGCAGTAAAAGCGGCATAACCTGCCATAATTTCCTTTTTGAAAAAATAAAAAAACAGAAGCAGTATGGCCGTAGCAATTATTTTCCAGAAAAATTCAATTTTCGGACGAAACCAGAGAAAGACGATGCTGATCGACCATAAAAAAATGAAAATAGATATTGATTTTAAAATTATATTCTGTTCCATTATAAACCACTTATAAAATTCTCTTTACAATTACTTATCGGTCTGTTTAATAATAAATAAAAGATTATTTTTATGTGACTGCATGCATGAAAATTTCTTCCGGAAAATATTATGATTAACAGGAAACTTTTTTATAAAACAATGAGAAAATTTATAATTCCGTCGGTTTTTATAATAATTACTTCTGCTGCAGCGGTTTTTGCGGGAAATCCTGAAATAATTATTAAAAACTCCACATCAATTGACGATAAAATTGTTCTCCGGAAGATATCAGAATTGTCCTTCAGGGGAAAAATCAGTTCCATAGAGGTGACGCTTTTCAAATATGAATCCGGATCTGAAATTTATACAATGAATGAAGATAATACATTTTCGATTAAACCGGGCAATATCAAAATCAGCTGTCTGGTAATACTTTCTGAAGGGAAAAAACATAATAAAATATTCAGTATTGAAATAGAAAGTGAAACTGAAGACGAGCTTATCAGTGAACTGTGCAGTCAAATTCAGAAAATAGTTAAATAACCGTATAATTAAACTGCTGAAAGAGAATCAGCCATAATAATTGCCTTTTTCATGCTCATGAAACCGGCAATACCCTTCCCGGCTATATCATATGCAGTGCCATGATCCGCAGATGTCCTCACAATCGGAAGTCCGAGAGTCACATTCACGCCATTTTCAAACGCAAGCATCTTGAAAGGAATCAGCCCCTGGTCATGATAATGTGCAATTACACAGCTATAATTTTCCCATTTCCCGGGAATAAAAACGGTATCCGCCGCAAACGGACCCGATACATCAATTCCGGCTGCCCGGGCATCCGAAATCGCCTTTACAGTAACTTCATTATCAAAATTACCGATAGCCCCGTTATCACCGCAGTGAGGATCAAGCCCGCAAACAGCAAGTTTCGGCCTGCTTAAATCAATTTTTTCAATTGATGAGGCAGCTGTTTTAATTGTTTCCAGAATACTTTCATAAGTAATCAGTTTTTCAAGATTAAACAGCCTATGATGTGTTGAAACAAGAATGACGCGGTATTTATCAGAATACATCATCATAAAAGGTTCATTGTTTCCTGTTTTCCGGGCATAATATTCCGTATGACCTGAAAAGGAATACCCGGCCCTGCAGATGAAACCTTTATTAACCGGAGCAGTCGAAACAGCATTGATTATTCCTTTTTTCCAAAGATCGATACTGCAGTCAATATATTCCAGGGAGGCCCTGCCTGAATCCGAAGACCCTGTTCCGGGTTTTGTTTTCAAAGATACATTTTTCAGGTTAATAAAATTCGGAACGCCGGGAGAAATGTCAGGCAGATCTGCGTTAGAAACTTTAAAATTCAGTTTATCAAACAGGTTTTGATAATAGCCTCTGAGAAATTCATAATCACCGATTACTACAGGAGTAAAATCAAAACTGCGGTTAAATGATGAAAGAGCCTGAAGAACAACTTCAGGCCCTATTGAAGCCGGATCACCGGTTGTTATTGCGATGTTATTTTTTTGGCGAATTTTTTTTATCCTCTAAAAATTCTTCAGGTATTACCTTATTTTTCTGATATTCAGTTTCAATAAGATCTTTTGATGATAATTTAATATCATTGGAAATTGTACATCTGCCTTCAAGAATTACACCGTTCTGAATTATCAGTTCGGGCGTCCGAATGTCACCGAGAATTCTTGCAGTCGGCATCAGAAGCACCCTGCTTGTTGCATTAATATTACCTATTATCATTCCTTCAACAATTACTGAAACCGCATCTATATTTGTTTTTAACTTTCCGCTTGTGCCGATGTATAACTGATCCGCCTTAAGGTATTTTCCTTCAAATCTTCCGTCTATCCTCAAGGATCCGTTAATATGGAATTTTCCCGTAAAATATGAATTTTCGCCAATCAGCGTATTTGATGAATCACTTCCTGGTTTTGCCATATCATCTCCTGAATAATTACTGATACCTTTATGTTATAATCTTGGATAAAGTCAAATATTTTACTAAATAATAACATAATATTTCCGATATATTTAGAAGGTTTATGTCTCATAAAAATTATGAAAAAGTTAAAATCATTAAATATAATTATTTTATTCATACTGATAGCGGCAGTAAAAATTTCTGCTGAAGAATTCAGGACGCTGCATTCCATTTCCTATGAAAACAGCGAACTGAAAAACTACAGGGATGATGTAAGAAAATCCATTTTCGTAATTAAAAGCAGAAGGGATGTGAAAGAACTGCCCGAACTGAAATTTTACAAATATGTCGTTAAAAAAGACGATAACTTCTGGAAAATACTTTCAAGAACATCCCTTAACATGGATACGGTAATTTCCCTAAATGACTTTGACAATCAGTCTGACATCTGCGAAGGAACTGAAATGTATCTTTCAAACATGAGAGGCGTTCTGTACAAAGTTAAAAAGGAAGACACTTTGTTGTCAATCGCAGCAAAGTATGAAGTTCCGTTCAATTACATACTGAAAGTAAATAAAATCATTAAACTTGATAAAGATTATATTTTCATTCCCTGCGCCGACATCGGTAAAATAGCCAGAAGTGAATTTATAGGAGGAAGCTACGGAAGACCTTTGGACGTCCTGACGCTGACATCCGCATTTGGACAAAGGAAAGATCCATTTTTAAACAGGATCAAATTTCATGCAGGTGCTGATTACAGATGTTCAGTGGGTACGAAAGTACTGGCCGTGAAAAGTGGGAAAGTAATTCATTCGGGTTATTATGGTGATTACGGCATTCTGATTATAATTGATCACGGTAAAGGCATTAAAAGTTATTACGGACATTTAAGCAGATCGCTGGTAAAAACCGGTGATACAATCGAGCGCGGACAGACAATCGCCAGATCAGGAAACACAGGAAGATCAACCGGTCCGCATCTGCATTTTGAAATAAGAAAAGACAACAAACCTGTAAACCCTGACTATTACGTTAAATGATCAGTCAAGTACATCCAGTATTGAAAAAATATTTTTACCGTCTTCCGGATATTCTGCATGAATGAAAGTAACAAGAAACTGAAAATCATAATTTTTCGACAAACCGGCTATTTCATTTTTCATCGCATTACAGAAAGTGACGGATGATTTTTTAGACCTGCCCGGCATTACAAAAAGAAATTTATTATATGAAAATCTTATTATGTAGTCTGTTTTCGAAAGCTTGGAGCGGATCAGGTCTGAAAACTGCTTCAGCAGCCCGATAGTTTTCGCTTCACCGTATTCCTGCTGAAAACGTCTGAGATTTTTAACTCCGAACATGGCAAACCCTACGGGAATATCCAGCGAAGCGGATTCTTTTATTGTATTCTGTATACGTTTGATTTCATAGGAATAATTATCGACATAGCTGTCTGAACCCGACTTTACTCCGCAGCGAGAAAAATAATTCATAAAAAGAGTTTTGGAAAAACGCTGAATCTGGATTTTATTAAACCGGAATTTTTCAACATCAGCCCTGAAAATCACAACAAACCCTGTCAATACTGAGTTGATTACATATGGATATGCGGCAAATATGTTAATTCTGGTCAGATGCGACGAGCTGAATATATTTTTCAGAATTTCCGAGTTTACAGGATTTTCGATTTCCTTAAATGAGATATTCTGAAGCAGATAAGCGGTAAATGCATTATTTATATCAATGCTAAACCCGTTTTCTACAAGACCTATGAAATCCTCATGCTCATTATAGCGGATACCGAATCTGTCAAGAAGTTCATCTTTAAAGAAAAATGCATAACTCTGAACTCCGAATTCATTCATTTCACTATTTATTATTTTATGTATTTCATTTTCACTTTCACTTACACGGATTTTTTCCTCATATACGTCAAGGTGTTCCAGTGTCTTTTCCTTTTTCTTAAGAATTCCGTTCTCTTCACGCAGCGTTTCAAGAATATTTATTCTTTCAGCTACTACACCGGCGGTCTCGCAAATACTTTCAATAAATACCGAATCCTCCGCTGAATAATTACCGATCGTCAGTTTTTCTCCCATTACTATAGCAAATTTAACTTTTTTATTGAAGGAAACCGGACAGATAATATGTCCGTCAATCGACTGGAATTTCAGAAATTCCTCCCGGCATTCCGTATCCCTGCTGTACTCATCAAGAAGCAGAATTTTATTCTTTTCAATTAATGTCCTTAAAATTTTATCAGTCTCTTTAAATGTTATTGTCCGGCTTTGCAGCTGTACGCCGCGGGAAAACTTCAGCTGCCATTTATCAGTTTCTTTTCCAGGAACAAGTATTGATGAACAGCCTGCTCCGAGCTGTCCCATAAGTACAAAAATAAGTGATTCATAAAGTTCTTCATTGGTTATGCAGCGGATTATTTCCTTGGAAATTTCATAAAGTATGACAGCATCTTTATCCGGAATTACCCTTCCTGCCGCAGAAAAAGCGTCCGAATCATTTCCGGAAAATTGTTCCTTGGAATCATTCTGATCCTGAAATCCTGAATTGTCATCTGAAAATTCATCTTCATTCAAATCAGAGGCATCATCAAATTCAAGAGTATCAACCGGATCAGCACTGTCCGGGAAAACACTGATATCGGAATCAATTTCATCCATTGCATCAGAAGAAATAAAATCCTCATCATTATCAGAAATACTGGAAGAACTTTCAGTCATGAAAACATCATCATTCAGATTAATCTCGTTTACCTTTTCATTTTCACCGAAAAAATCATCTTCATCAGAATCATAATCATTTTCAAAAGAATTATCATCAGACTGGTCATTGATGATGTCAAGATCATAATCACTTAGCGTCTGAATATCTTCATTTTCACGTTCCTTACGTGCGATTATTTCTTCAGCTTTTTTTAGTAAACCCATAGTTACACACCAAGATCATTCATGATTTTAACATAAAGATCAAAATATTCGGAATCTGCAAACTTTTTGATCAATTCCTCAGGAAGGTTTTCAAATAAACCGTCAAGATATGCAAGAAGGCGTTTCATATCCTTCTGCTTTTTTTCCTCAATATTATCAGTAACAAAAGTATTTACGTTTTCTTCATCTATTATTACTATTCTGGATGTAATATCCGGAATTTCAGATACGTTGTCTGTAACCGGAATAAATTCAACTTCCAAATCCTCTTCCTCTTCCGGATTATAAACAGGTTCAGAAGAAGGTACCTGCATTGCTTCAAAATCAGCATTAATTTCCGTTTTAGAATCAGGGCCTCCGTTCAGTCCGGTTGTAAAATTGTCTTCCGGATCAAATAAGGAATCAATCCCTGAATCATCAGCTGTCGCGGAAGCGGCTTCCGGAATGGAATCCATCTCATCAGCCGGTTCTGTATTATTTATCGCCTCGTCCGTAATTACGGATATTTTTGAGGATTCACTGTTTTCAATTATAAATTCCTCATCGGCTTTATCAATTTTATCTCCGGATTTTCCGAGATATTCAATTTCCGGGGAATTAACTGCAGGCGGCCGATTTACTTTATCAGTATTCAGCGGTTTTAAATGAATACTGTCAAGTTCCTGAATAAGATCTTCCTCGTTAAGAAGCAGAATGTCCTCATTTGCAACCATTTCCGCTTCGGCCAGATCAATAGGTTCAAGCATAAAATCATCAGGAAGATTATCAGTCAGTGAATCAGGTATATCAATTACAATTTTATCATGATAGGCTTCTTTCTTCGGTTCATTGGAAACAGACTTTCCGGGAGTCATATGAAGATCCAGATCTTTGTCAAGTTCCTCAAATACAACATCAAAATCTTCATCTGCGGAAAGGCTTTGAGGTTCAGAGCCGGTTTCGGAAACCTTAGGAATTTTCTGTTCCGATTTACCGGTACCTATATTTTCTTCTGAAATTTTATGAATAAAATTATCTAAAGTGTATTCAGGATAACCTTCAATATTGGTAATTACAAAATCGTCATCGTCATCTGTAAACTTGTCAATTTCGTTTTTTACTGCAGCAACATTCTGTTCAATTTTCTTAACCGGTTTATTTTCACCGCCTGCGGAAACTTTTTTAGACGCTGTAAAATCCGATAGCAGATCAACTTCCCTGACTATCTCCTCAATATTGACTTCTTCCTCTTCAAGTTCACTGCCGTCACTCTCTTCAATTGAAGAAATACGGTTTATTGAGGCTGCTTCGGAAGTATCAGTCAGATCAGGAAAGGGATCATCATCCGTTTCCAATGGAAAATCATCCATAATGCCTTCAGCTGTTTCATCAGAACCGGATTCTGTAAAATTTCCGTCATATTCCTCTTCAACAAAATCAGCGGTACTGAACTCCATCAGATCAGAATCATCAATATCAGTAAGATCAAAATGATCTTCAGTTACATCCGGATTCAGCTGTTCAATATCAGAGTCTTCGGAAAATTCGATTTCAGGATCAATATCTAAAAAAGTACCGCCGTCATCTGAAATACCTTCAGATACGTTTTCGGAAAATTCATTCAGCTCTTCCATAAGATTTGTACTATTATTTTCCTTAGACATATACCATTTCCTGAAAATTGTTGAATCCTGAATTAAATGTATTAAATAACTGCAGGAATTCCATTAATTATCGGTAAATTCACGGTAAATATTTATTTTTAAATTTTGATAAATTTACATTCTAAAATGCACTGTTTTTACGGATTTCAGCCGTTATTCAATAATTATATATCGCAATTAAGGCAATATGCAACATATTTATTAAACAATTTGACTGTCGGAAAAACACGGCAATCATGTCTCATGACATTATATCATTCGGCAAGAAATTCATATACACCATTGGAATTTACACATTTGAAAATTTCATTCCTATTATGCTCATCACAGAAAATTGAAGTAATGTTTGAGACCATCTGAAGATGAGATGATGTCGAATTTTCCGGCGAAACAATCAGAAATATTATCCGGCAGGGTTTATTATCAAGTGCTCCGAAATCGATTCCTTCCTTCTTGAAGCCCAATGCCAGTTTTACACCGTTAAATATACCGGATTTTGCATGAGGTATTGCAAGTCCGTCACTTAAACCCGTACTCATTGCTTCTTCGCGCTCCATAACTGCCGATACTATTGCATCTTTGTCGTCGATTTCGCCGTTTTTTTCAAGTTTTGCAACAAGTTCAATGATAACGTCCTTTTTACTGTTACCCTGAAGTTCCATGATTATGTTGGACGGTTTCAGATATTTTCTGATTTCATTTTTATTCGTTCGCCCTTTAACAGAAATTTCCTTACGCATATCAATCGATTCAAGAATTGAGTTCAATCCCGAAATGACAGAATTGAATTTAAGCAGAGTCTCATACATTATGTTTTTTATAAACGGTATGTCTTCCTTGTCCGATTTGAATTCAACAGAAAATTTTCCGACTGTAAAAAGGATGTCAACCACTTCCTTTTTAATGTGATATGTCTTCATGTCATACTCAATTACATTAATGAAAAACCCTTCACGGTAAAAACTCTCCACAATTTCACTTTCAATAAGACTTGTAATGCTTTGCGACGGAAAATCATATGATGTAATAAATTTTTCAGCTGTTTTTATCTCTTTTTTAGTTCCGGATTTATCATTAAGTATCATGCTTAGAAGCGGAGGTGAAACTATTGTGGAGGCGAGCGTCATGAAAATTGCAACGCCGAAAGCTGTGTCATTCAGTATTCCGTAGGAAAGTCCTATTCCTGCAATAATAAGCGCAACTTCACCCCTTGGCACCATACCAAGTCCGATCCGCATCGCACCGGTAGTGTTGAAATTCAGGAACATTGCCGGAAGACCGCAGCCGATTATTTTAGCAATTATTGCGCCGATAGTGTATACGGCGCCGAATATTAATATCTCCCTGGAAGCAAGTTCCATCGGATTGACAAGCATTCCCATTACTGCAAAAAATAAAGGAATAAACATAAGCTGAATTGTATGAAGTTTATCATGAATGACAAAACTTAAATCTGTTCTCGAAAGCGACAGCCCCATCACATAAGCTCCGATGATTAATGCAAGTCCGGCTTTTTCAAATATGCCAGAAAGCATGAAAGCAAGTCCCAAAGCCATAACTGAAAAAGATGAAACAGTCTTGAATATCTTTAAAAATCTGCTTATTCTATGCGCGAAAACAAGGCCCAGAAGCGTGAAAAAGAACCAGACTCCCAGTGCTTTAAGAGCGATCAGCCCGATATGCTTCCAGTCAATAACTGCTCCGGCCGATTCTTCAGCTACGGAAATTCCTAAAACTACAGCCAGAATAATTATTCCCAAAATATCATCAATAACCGCTCCGGCCATGATGGATACTCCTTCAGGAGAATCCATTTTCCGTTTATCTGAAAGAATACGTGCGGTAATTCCCACTGATGTAGCCGTACTCATGACCCCCATAAAAAGACCTTCCGGAGACATAAATTCGACATGCATAAAAAAAACAGCAGTAAGTGTTCCGATTACAAAAGATGCTACTACTCCGCCTACACCGAGAATTGTACCTGTAAAGGAAAACTTAAGAAACATGTCAAAATCCGTTTCAAGACCTGCGGAAAAAAGAAGAATTATTGAAGCTACGGTTGCAAAACCGTAAAGTTCAGCTGAAATCGGAAGAGTGGAAAAAGTCATCAGAGGGAAAATACCGTCGGGAAACAAAGGGAGGGAAATACTCCCCAGCATGTAAGGTCCGATTATAATCCCGGCAACAAGTTCTCCAAGAACCTGAGGCATTTTTATTTTCTTAAACAAATGGCCGCCCAGTCTGGAGGAATATATGATTACACCGATCTGTATTACAAGCATGGTCATCTGGTGTGTAATGCTGTTCTCAACAGGACCGTGAACAGCACCGATCAGGAGTGCCGGAATGAAAAACATTATTATTAAAATTAAGGGAAACTTGACTTTATCAGAGAAAAACATAGACAACTCCTTGCTATATGCACCGGAAAATAACTTATACATATAGAAAAATAATCTGCAGGTTTGTCAAATAGAATAATGTGTAATTTTCAATTGCCTTGCGGATATTACGGAAGAAAGGGGAATTTTACGCTGCTGTAATACAGCAGCGTACTTAATACATTATTGTGCAGCCGACAGTACAATTCCGCCAACCAGTGAAAAAAGAGCAAATGACTCGACTATTCCTGGAGCAAGAAAAACCTTTCCGCTTATAGAAGCTTTTTTACTTACGCCGAGAATTGCAGAACTGCAGGCTTTACCCTGATAAATTGCACTTGTCATCAGTCCAAGTCCGGCTGAAAAACCGATTCCGAATTTTGCAAATCCTGATATTGCGGCTCCCTGAAGAATAATCATCAATACAAAGCCGTAAATTGTCTGAGATGCTGGCATTGCGGAAAGTCCTAAAAAGAGACCGTGACCTTCATCTGTTTTTGACATTGCACCATGTGATGTCATACCTGCAATACCGCAGCCTATTGAACTGCCTACCGCACCTAATCCAAGTGCTAAAATTGCTCCGAATAATCCTAATGCTCCATCCATATGTTTTCTCCTGTAAACTTAATTCTTATTTATTATATTGAGGTTTCCCCCGATTACCAAAGCATCACTTCAGTAAAAATATGCATGCTATTCCTTTAAAAGATCTTTCAGCGGTTTGAACGCCCTGCCGTCCCCGTCAAAACTCCATCTGTAAAACTCAAGAAAATTAAGTCTCAAACCGTGAATAACCGCCCCCATTATACAGAGACCTATATTAAGGAGATGGCCGAAAATGAAAATAAGTATTGCAAAAACCGGTCCTGCAAAAGGAAGAGCATTCCAGATCCCTGTAGCCATGTCATTAAATGTAATACCTATCAAAGCTCCGGAAAGACCAAGTGCAAAAATACGTATATAACTCAATACGTCTGAAAAAAACTGTATACCATTATATAAACCGCCTAGACCGCTGAAAATTATTTTAACCGGATTGAATGATCCCGTTGCCAATCCTGATGCAAGGAAAACTATACCTGATCCAATAATCAGAATATGTTCCACCGGCTGTATTCCCGGAACAGTTTTTGCAGGCATAATCCCGAATTTAGGTGCTTCCCCGTACCAGAAAAAGAATGCCCATATGATCACAATCCATGTCAGATTAGCGAGCGGAATAAAAAGTTTTTTATTTGCAATCAGTCTTAATGTTTTCAAAAAAACAGAAAATGAAATATGAATCATGCCGATAAGAATGGAAACCATCATCATATTCTTCATATCGGCACTGCCGGTCGGATTCATATGAAAGAGACTGATTCTGGAAACCAGATCACCTATAAATGCATTATTTTTCGAGGAAATACTGTAGAAACTGCCGAATGCCAATCCGTAAACAGCAGTTGCCGTACACAAAATCATCGCAAGATTAAAAAACCTTTTTGCATTCGTTTTAAGATTTTTCATTTTTAAACGCAGAAAAATCAGCAGCATAAGAAGTGTAAGACCATATCCTCCGTCTCCCATTATCATTGCAAAAAACACGGTAAATGAAAGAAAAACCCATGCGGATGGATCCCAGTCCTTATATGACGGAGTATCGTAAAATTTTACAAGACCCTCACCAAGTGCGCCGGGACCTTTATTAATCATTGATGTAGGTATTTTTTCATCTTTCTCAGGTTCAATTTCAAACAGTTCAACCTGATGTTTACGGCAGTCGGCCTGAACGGCTTCCAGATTCTCTTTTTCAACCCAGCCCTGAAAAGCGAATACCTGTCCTTCAACTGCATCAACTGAACTGAGTGCGGCTTTTTCAAAATTTACGGAATTCAGTTCCTTTAGATAGAGTCTGAAAATCCTGTCTTCTACCGGGATGTAGGAAACGATCTGTTCCACAGTTTCTTTACGGTTTCGTTCATTATGTATCAGTTTTAATTCCAGATCTTCAAGATCGGCGTCAGGATGGAATTCTATACAATTATCAAAAGAAATTTCAGATTTGGAAAAAACTGCAAAATACTTTTTAGCAGCCGTTTCATTCACATCAATGACGGCGATGATGTCGGGACTGTCAAATTTAAGTTCAGCATATACTTTGGAAACTGCTTCAAAAAACTGAATGTTTACAGAACCCCGCTTTTTGATTTCAGCAATATCTGAAACCTTGAAACGCCCCCAGGGTTCAAGCATCCTGATTTTATTTTTAATAACGGTTTCCTCTTCGGAAAGTCTTTGAATGTCCTTTTCAAGAGAAGCCAGATTTTCAATAATCTGATCATCGGTGCCGTATGAGAATTCGGCAGATTTAAATTCAACCGTATTTGCTTCATATTTTTTCAGATTTTTATAAATATTCAGAATATGTTCAGCTTTGGAAGAATCAGCCAGTATCTCGTTTTTTTTAAACAGTCTGCCTTTATATTCATCTATTTCCACAATTCCTGAATTCTGAAGTGATTTAAGAACACTTTTTTTATTATCTTCAGGTCCGATTAAAAGAACCTTCTGCATTTTTTTAATCACTTTATCATGCCTCCGCTGTAACCAGTTCTTTACGTTTCAGTTTATCTTTTGCAATTTTGGCATTGCATATGGCGGCAATTTCCTGATCACCGAGAAATATTTTGATTTTCTTTATATTTTCCTTACATTTTGGAATCATTCTTTTCTCGAAAAGATTGACCTTTATGTTTGTCTGTCTGAGTTCTTCCTGTATAAGCATGAGACGCTGATCTGCAATTTTAAGTTTCTCTCTCATTGAAATAAGACTGCGCAGATCATCCGCCGCTTTATCCACCCATAACGGAAGAATGAAAAATGAATATTCGCCTTTTTTAAAAATGACATTCCTGAATACGGGTACTTCCACTCCGGCAATATTTTCAGTTTCAACTTCCACATTTTCAATCAGAATCAGCTGCCGTAAATCTACTGTCAGCAGTTCGGAAAAAAGCAGGGAATACGACTGCAGTTTCTTTTTCTGCATTTCCAGTTCATCTGACAGTCTGGCTACGGAATTTTTCAGATTTTCAACCTCAGCCTGAAGCTGCTGCTTTTTCAGCTGAAGGGTCGGAAGGTACTTTGTCAGCTGATCAAGCTGATTTTTCTGCGCCTTAAGTTCCGTTTTATTTAGTTTTATTTCAGCCACGCCAATCTCCCGGATTACTTATCCCATTTTCCGAATTTATTTATCCATTCATTTTTCAGTCCGGTTTCATTTTTATCAAAACAGCCGGCAAGAATTTCCCATCCAAGATCAAGCTGCTCGATAATATCAAGATTTACTTCCAGACTCATTATTCTTTCTTCAAACAGTTCTTCATATTTGATCAGTTTTTTATCCCATTCAGAAAGACGGAAACCCATTGATTCCCTGTCCCTGGCTTTCTTTGCATCTGCATAGAGACGGATCATTGCATTGGCAAGATCTCCATGATCTTCACGTGTTGCCTTACCCATAACATTCTGTTTCAGACGTGAAAGAGAACCGAATGGATTGATAACACCGCCGTTAAGATAAAACTGGCCTTCTGTAATGTATCCTGTATTATCAGGAACCGGATGCGTTACATCATTTCCCGGCATTGTAGTTACCGCAATAATTGTTATTGAACCTGAACCGTCAATATCAACCGCTTTTTCATATCGCGATGCAAGATCGGAATATAATGAACCGGGATAACCCCTGTTTGAAGGAACCATTTCCATTGAAATTGAAATCTCCTTCTGTGCATCAGCGAAAGCTGTCATATCAGTCAGAAGTACGAGAACGTTCTTATTCTGAATCGCAAACTGCTCGGCTACCGCAAGCGTCATGTCGGGAACAAGAATACATTCAACAACAGGATCCGATGCCGTATGTATGAACATAGTTGTTTTTTCCAGAGCTCCTGATTCTGAGAAATATTTTCTGAAAAATTCATAATCATCATATTTAAGTCCCATTCCGCCAAGTACGATTACATCGGCATCAGTCTGACTTGCGATACGCGCAAGAAGATCATTATACGGTTCGCCCGCTACGGAAAATATTGGAATTTTCTGGCTTATTACAAGAGTATTGAACATGTCAATCATCGGAATGTTTGTCTTAACCATCCGTTTTGCAATGATACGTTTTGAAGGATTGAATGAAGGTCCTCCTATATCAATTTTATTCTCCATTATTTCGGGACCGTTATCAATAGGATCCCCGGAACCATTGAATACTCTTCCAAGGAGCGAATCTCCCATGGCAACCTGCATCGGTCTTCCGAGAAATTTAATCTGATCACCGGTACTTACTCCTTTTGTTCCCTGATAAATCTGAAGATTTACATCATCTTCATTAAAACTTATCACCTCAGCCAGAGTGGAACGTCCATCTTTCAGCCTGACATGCGCAAGTTCGCCGAGAGTTACATTTTCAGCTTTTACCTGTGCGATACTTCCTTTAATTTTTTCAATTTTATTATATGTTTTCAGCATGATATCATCCTTTTACCATTTCCAGAATTTGAACTTTTTGCTCCTTATATTCCGCAACTTCACGGGCTGTATAGTTCCATTGAATGAATTTATCCGTTAAATTCAGAAAATATTTTCTTGCAGCATCACGGTTTTCAAAATTATATTTTTTCCTGAGTACCATTTCAACGATGTCAAGCTGCTCCTGCTGTCTGTTCGCATCGGTTGCAGTATCAACCTTGTCAAATGCATTCTGCTGAAGATAAACCGCATCGTAGAATTCACCTTTAAGATATGTGATGATATCCTCCATACTGATACCTTCCTCTCCGACAACCGACATCTTCTTTCCGATTTCATCGCCTTCAACAAGATTTTTCTGCGCCATTTTAATTGTATCGATACGTTTTCCTGAAGATTCAACCTTCGGATCCCTGAACCTGTCGAGATATTTTGACCATGAAATGAGAGGATCAATTGCCGGGAACCGCCTTGCATCGGAACGGGATCTTGAAAGACCGAGAAAACATCCCACAACCGCAAGTGTCGACTGAGTAACCGGCTCCTCAAAGTTACCGCCTGCCGGTGATACGGAGCCGCCGATCGTTAATGAACCGGCATCGCCATTTTTATTAAGCACAACCCCAGCCCTTTCATAAAATTCGGCTATACGCGAAGAAAGATATGCCGGAAAGGCTTCTTCACCGGGTATTTCCTCGAGACGTCCTGACATTTCACGCAGAGCCTGAGCCCAGCGGCTTGTAGAATCGGCAAGAAGAAGAGTGTCTATTCCCATCTGCCTGTAATATTCGGCAATTGTAGTACCGACATAGATTGAACTTTCTCTCGCCGCTACTGGCATTGATGATGTATTACAGATGATGGTCGTTCTATCCATCAGTTTTTTACCGGTCTGAGGGTCATCAAGTTTCGGAAATTCGCGAAGTACTTCCACAACCTCACCGGCACGTTCACCGCAGGCGACAATGACAACTACCTGTGCGTGGGCGTTTTTTGATATCTGATGCTGAAGTACGGTTTTACCTGCGCCGAAAGGTCCCGGAGTACAGAATGTTCCGCCTTTTGCAACAGGAAAAGGACCGTCAATAATACGGCATGCAGTATACAGTGGTTTATCCGGAAAAAGTCTTTCACCGAAACGGATCGGAAATTTTGCAGGCCACTTCTGCGTCATTGTAACGGAATGAACTTTTCCGGTTTCGTCTTCAATTTTGGCTATTTCATCAAGTACAGTATATTCACCGGCAGGTTTAATTTCCTTTATTGTACCTTTTCCGGGAAAATTAAACGGAACCATGATTTTATGTTCAATTACGGCTTCGGGAACTGAACCGAGATATGAGGCTCTTTCAACACTGTCTCCAGGTTTTGCGATTGGAGTAAATTTCCATTTAACCTCTTTGTCAAGCGGACTCAGGTACATTCCTCTGGGAAGAAAATATCCCGCTTCTTTCGCAATGTCTTCAAGAGGATTCTGCAATCCGTCATAGACTGATTTCAGAAGTCCCGGACCAAGCTCTACGGAAAGCAGTTCGCGGTCGAAAACAACTTCATCGCCGTATTTTATTCCGCGAGTCGGTTCAAACACCTGAACCTTTGCAGTATCACCGTTTATTTCGATTACTTCGCCCTTAAGGCTGATTCCTTCGGTTTTAACATAAACAAGCTCATTCTGTCTGACGTCCCCGTTAAATCTGACTGTCATCAGATTTCCCTGCGCAGCGATTATTTTACCTTTTGTATTGTTATCAACACTCATGAACGATATCTCCTGTTATTAAGGTAGTAGCATATTTTCTATAAATTTACTGCCGGCTTCCGCATTCATCATTGTCCACCTGTCAAGAATGAAAAGACCGATTAAAAAAATGTAAATGACATGATCACCGAACAGATCACTCTCACCGAATTCCTGCAGGGCATCATAGAGAATTCTGTCAAGCATGCTTTCTGAATCGGGCAGAGCTCCTTCAACAGCGGAAAAAATATCCGGAACAAACGGATACTGAACTGAAAGTCCGAAATCGGAAGCCGATCTGTTGTCAATAATTGCTGAAATAATTTCCGGATTACCGGAAAGATTTTCTTCAAGACTCAATCCTCTGCGGTTAAGACGGATCGCCTGTACAACCGTACGTATGACGGAAAGTACATCTAAATAATATTTAAAAAAAGGAGTTTCATTTTCATCTGCAGTCAAATAAACAGAATAAAGTTCAGCAATTCTGTTATACCTGTCCTTATTTTCCTTTTTTGTTTCAAAAAATTCTATGATGTCATCAGGATAATTTTCAGGAGCATTTGCCACAGGATCATCAATGAATTTTTCCAGATTTTCCGAAGTCATTAAAGACGGTCTGAAAAAGACAGTTTCATTACCTGAATTTCCGCTGTACCCTTCAGGCTGATCCACTTTGGATTTCAGTACAAGTTCAAGATTTCTGATCTCATTAAGAAATAAAATTTTTTCGACGCCGTCGCGGTACGGTTCGAATATTTCCTCATTTTCATCAATAAACTGCTTCATTGTATAGTCAGGCCGTGCTTCCCAGCTGATTTCAGGCAATGAGGCAATCAAAAAATTGTTATAATTCATAATTCCCTTTTATTTCTCAAAAAGATATTTTCGTATCTGCGGCCGTAAAAAACCTGATATAAGTTCAATAACTGCATCTTCCGTAAAATCAAACATCAGACTTGAATCTTTAACGGATACCGCAAATCCTGAAGGAACCGTTTCAGATGAAAGTTTAATTCCGGCTTTTGCCTTTGATGCAACTTCAGTTTTTATAAATGATTCAAGTTTTGCAGAGAGGTTTTCCGGAAGCAGCACTTCCGCCGACGATTGTCCTGAAATCAGATTGTCAACCGCCAGTTTGATGAACTCCTTAACCATTTCCTCTCCGGACAGTGCGGATTTTACCGTTTCATTAACTGCGGCTGTCAGAATATTTTTTTCTATTGATAGTTTCAAAGTATCGACGGCTTTTTTTGAGGCAATTCGCATGGAAGATTCAAGTGTTTCCAGTTCATGCTTCGCCTGTTCCTTTGCAGCGGATATAATTCTGTCAGCTTCAGCCTGTGCCGCCTGAATAATTCTATTTTTTTCCTCTTCAGCCGATTTTATGAGATCAGATTTCTGTTTTTCGGCAGGTTCTAGAACACTTGCCTTAAGATAATCCGAAATACCTTTGATTTTTTCATCAACTGAAGTAAGATTGAGATTTTCGCTCATGTGGGATTTCCTCCGGAGATATATCATAATTCTATTTTCACAGCAGCGCGGTGATAGAAATTAAGTCCTGTTAAGTGTATCCTTATCAGATAATAAGTCAAATTTTTTTTTTAACTTTTTGCTTTCGTCCGGAAAATATAAAGATAATTAATTAAAGGATTTATCTCCAATAAGACGATACTTATTACAAACATACCGGAAGAGCGCTGAAATGGAATTTAAAATAAAAGTAACAAAAACAGAGAACAAATTTATTGCCACATGTCCCGAGCTTGACGCAAACTGCTTTGCATCAACAAGAGAGGACGTTATCCGGCGGATAAAGGAAGTAATTAAATTCTACATTTCATCCGCAAGAGAAATGGGCTTTGACATTGATTCAGACGACTGTCTGACGATTGCCGGAGAAAACCTGGAGATCGAAACCGGTGACAAGTCATTTCTTGAAAATATCCCCCAGATTATAAATTAAAGCTCCTGCTGAAACGCTGCGTCTATCCTGAATTACCATTTGCAGTGGGATTTTTGTATTAAAAGAACAAGCTCCCGGATCTATTCGATATGCTTCACAGCAGAAAAAGTCTTATTTTTAAGATTAAACTGATTTTTAAAGTACTTTGTCATAAAAGCTGCATTTAAGCCTGTCTGTCATCAGGCATAATGCCTGGCACTAGACAGGCATCAAGACAGGCATAGAAGTATCGGAAAAATACATTTATATAATCAATAGACACTACCGAACCCTTTTCAGTACAATTCAAATGACAGTGATCAAAAAAAATTTTCTATGAGTATTTTTTATTACTATTTATATAATAAAATATTAATTTACAAATTACAGAAAATTC